>NZ_CAKKTK010000017.1:0-70657 GCF_920656135.1 Frankia sp. Cppng1_Ct_nod
CCTGTATGTGATCTCAGCCGATCAGCTCGGTACCGGGACCTTCGACTTCGCCACTCTTCGCCAGCTTGAGATCACCCCGGGCGTCCAGAAGCTGCTGTTCCTGGGCTTCTTCGTCGCGTTCGCCATCAAGGCGCCGCTGTTCCCGTTCCACACGTGGTTGCCGGACGCGGGCGCGCAGTCGCCGACCGGCGGCGCGATCCTGCTGGTGGGCGTTCTGGACAAGGTCGGAACCTTCGGGCTGATCCGGTACTGCATCCCGCTGTTCCCGAAGGCCTCGTCGTACTTCGCGCCCATGGTTCTCGCGCTGGCAGTGATCGGAATCTTCTACGGCGCTCTGCTGGCCATCGGCCAGCGAGATATGAAACGCCTGGTTGCCTACACATCGTTGGCGCACTTCGGCTTCATCGCGCTGGGAACCTTCGCGTTGACGTCACAGGGTGGGACCGGCGCGGTCCTTTACATGGTTAACCACGGCCTGTCGACAGGCCTGCTCTTCCTCGTCGTCGGGTTCCTCGTGGCCCGTCGCGGCAGCCGAGATGTCGGTGCCTACGGCGGGATGGCGCAGGTGACGCCGGTGCTGGCCGGGGTCTTCCTCATCGCTGGTCTGTCGTCGTTGGCGCTGCCCGGCCTGAACAGCTTCGTGAGCGAGTTCCTCGTGCTGGTCGGGACGTTCACCCGGTACCGGGCGCTGGCGATCGTGGCGACCTGCGGGATGGTGCTCGCCGCGATCTATATCCTGTACCTCTACCAGCGGACGATGACCGGTCCACTGGTGCACGAGGAGGCCCGAGGCGTGCTCGATCTGAGCGTCCGGGAGAAGATCGTGGTCGCACCGATGGTCGTTCTGATCATTGCGCTGGGTGTGTATCCGAAGCCACTGATCGATATCATCCGGCCGACCGTCACGGCCACCTTCGTCGATGTGGGGCACACCGATCCCGCACCCACCGCCCCCGTGAACGCAAGCCAGGCCGGAGGCCACTCGTGAGCGCCGCACCAACCACCGCCCTGGCCCGGCAACTGCTGGCCGCGGGTCCGCAGGGGCCGATCGACGTCCCCACGATCCAGTATGCGGCGCTGAGCCCGGTTCTCATCGTCTTCGCTGTCGCGTTGGCGGGTGTTCTCGTCGAAGCGTTCGCGCCGGCCAGGGCACGACGGGGTATCCAGCCGTTGCTGGCGGCGGGCGGATTCGTGGCGGCGTTCGTCGCGGTGGTGCTGCTGCACGCGCGGCGGCAGGTGCTTGCGGCCGGGGCGGTGGCCATCGACGGCCCGACGCTCTTCCTGGAGGGCGCGATCCTGCTGTTCGCGGCCCTCGCGGTGCTGCTTGTCGCCGAACGCCGGCTGGATTCCTCCGGTGGCGCGATCGTGGCGTCCGCGGCGATCACCCCTGGCTCGCCGGGAGCGACCGCTCAGCGGACGTCCGTGGGGGTACAGACCGAGGCATACCCGCTGATGGCGTTCTCGGTTGCGGGGATGCTGCTGTTCGTCTCCTCGAACACGCTCCTGATCATGTTTGTGGCTCTGGAGATCCTGTCCCTGCCGCTCTACCTGCTCGCCGGTCTCGCCCGTCGGCGCCGGCTGCTGTCACAGGAAGCGGCGATGAAGTACTTCCTCCTCGGCGCGTTCTCCTCGGCGTTCTTCATCTATGGCGTTGCCTTCCTCTACGGCTACGCGGGCAGTGTCAACCTCGGCCGGATCGCCGATGCGGCGGGGACGGTCGGTGCGAACGACACCTATCTCTATCTCGGCATGGCGTTGCTCGGCGTCGGGCTTTTCTTCAAGATCGGTGCGGCGCCGTTCCACTCGTGGACGCCCGACGTCTACCAGGGCTCGCCGACCCCGATCACGGCGTTCATGGCTGCCGGTACGAAGGTGGCTGCGTTCGGCGCGCTGCTGCGGGTTTTCTACGTCGCCTTCGGTGGACTGCGCTGGGACTGGCGACCGACGGTCTGGGCCGTCGCGATCCTGACCATGGTCGTCGGCGCGGTGCTGGCCCTGACCCAGCGCGACATCAAGCGGATGCTCGCCTACTCAGCAATCGCGCATGCCGGTTTCCTGCTCACCGGGGTGGCCGCCGCGAACAGCGACGGGCTGCGTGGCTCCCTGTTCTACCTGGTCGCCTACGGTTTCACGACGATTGCCGCGTTCGGTCTCGTCACCATGGTGCGGACCGCGGACGGCGAAGCCAGCGACCTGTCCCAGTGGCAGGGGCTCGGGCGGCGGGCTCCGGTTCTCGCGGGCATCTTCGCCTTTCTTCTCCTTGCTCTTGCCGGCATCCCGCTGACCAGTGGATTCACCGGAAAGTTCGCGGTCTTCCAGGCGGCGGTCGCCGGTAACGCGATTCCGCTGGTGGTGGTCGCGCTGGTCACCAGCGCGATCGCCGCGTTCTTCTACGTCCGGGTGATCGTGTTGATGTTCTTCCAGGAGCCGACCATGGAGGGTCCCATCGTCGTCACTCGTCCAACCCTCACCTATGCGGCGGTCGGTGTCGGTGCGATCATGACACTGCTGCTGGGAGTGGTGCCACAGCCTCTGCTCGACCTTGCCGGTACCGCGGCAACGTCCGGTTTCGTACGCTGACGCCTATATGAGCGCAACCGGGCTGGATCTCACGGGGATCAGGGCAGACCCTGATCTCGAACAGGCTGTTCGCCGTGGCCTCGACGAGGTCGAACGGATGCTGCGCCACGCCGTCCGCAGTGACGTCCCGTTCGTCACCGAGACATCACGCCATCTCGTGGACGCCGGCGGTAAACGGTTCCGGCCGATGGTGGTGCTGCTTGCCGCTCAGTTCGCGGACCCGACCGCGGCCGGGGTGGTCCCGGCCGCGGTCGCAATCGAGCTCACCCACCTGTCGACGCTCTACCACGACGACGTCATGGACGAGGCGCCGCTACGTCGGGGAGCGGCATCGGCGAACGTCCGTTGGACCAACACGATCGCCATCCTCACGGGTGACTTCCTGTTCGCGAAGGCCTCGGACATCACCGCGGACCTGGGCCCCGCAGCCACCCGCATTCTGGCCCGCACGATCGCCACGCTGTGCGAGGGACAGATCCGGGAGACTGTCGGGCCGGAGCCGGGCCAGGATCCCGTCGACCACTATCTTCGCGTGGTCAGTGAGAAGACCGCGTCGCTGATTGCCGCGTCCGGTCGCCTCGGCGCCATGCTCTCCGGCGCGGATCCCTTCACCGCGGACACCCTTGCCGCGTTCGGGGAGCGGTTCGGGGTGGCTTTCCAACTTTCGGACGATCTTATTGATGTCGCCTCGGAGGAGGCGGATTCCGGCAAGACTCCGGGAACCGACCTGCGGGAGGGGATTCCCACTCTCCCCGTGCTCTATGCCCTGCAGGAGGAGGACGCGGCCGCGGTCAAGCTCCGCCAGCTCATGGGGGATGGGTTTGCCGGGGACGGGGCGCTCGCCGAGGCTTTGGACCTGCTGCGCGGCCACCCGGCCATGCGGCGGGCACGCGTCGAGGTGGCGCGCTGGGCGCGCGAGGCACGTGACTGTCTCGCGTCCCTGGAGAAGGGCCCGGCCAGGACGGCTCTGGAGACGCTCGCCGACTACGTCGTCGACCGCACCGGGTGATCCGCCGATCGACCTCTCACTCGAAGGCCCCAGCACGGTTCGAGTGGAGGTCGATCGGGCTGATCCCTGCAAAAAATGATCATAATGGTGACCGGGGATAGGGCTGTCCGTCTCGGGAAGCCCTATCCCCGGTGCTTTTACCGGCAGAGTTCCTGGACCGGCAGTGCTCCCTACCGGCTGTGAGGCCACACCGGCGGGACGTCGCGGAGTTCGATCACAGTGTCGGATGGGGGCGGAGGCGGGGAAGCCGCCGGGGGTGAAACTGTCGCATCCGGTACTACCGGCGGTTGTCCGGCCGGGGTCTGCCCGCCGGACGACGTGCCGGACACCGCCGACTGTGCGGTGGTGGCCGTACCGTCCGCGGGCGCTGTTGCACCGGCGGGTGCGTCGGTCGGCAGTCCGGTCGAGGGCGTTGGGCTGGTCACGAGCGTGGTCGGCGCCTGCGACATGCCCGCGGATGGCTCGGCTACCGGCCCGTTGTCGACTGACCCGGTGGTTGCCTGGCCGGTCGATGGCTGATCGACGCCGAGTTCGGCCGCCGGCGGGAGCGGGTTGCCCCCCGCGTCGATGCCGGGGGCGCCGGGGGCGCCGGGGACAACGTCGACGGAGTCGGAAGCTGTGGGGAACCCGCCTTGCGGCTGGTTCGCCTCCGGCCCGCTCAGGCCGCCGGCTGCCGTAGCCGGATCACTCCCGTCTACCCGGCCACCCGAGTCGTTCGACCTCGGGTGGCCGGCGGCCGGAATCAGCCCCGTCAGCGGCGTGCGGTTGATGCTCCGGGACGCGCTCGTGACCAGTGGGCCCGGCACCTGCTGGGACCTGTCTGCGGCCCCGGTGGACGGCGCGGCACCGGTCGTCCCGATCTCGCTGGCCTGGCTGTCGTGCCCGCCGGACAGAGCCATACCTGTCACCAGCGCGGAGATGCTGGCCAGGGAAGCGGTCCCGGCGATGACCAGGCGGCCATGACCCTGCTTGGTAGCGGCTCCCCGCTGAGCTGCACGATGTGTGCCGCGCGGGCGGGCAGTACCTGAGCGGGCAGCACTCGACCGGGTGGTACCCGAGCTCGAAGCACGTGCGTCTAACGCCGACGCCGGCTTCGACCCGCCCGTGGAGCTGGTCGCCCGCGTCCCACGCGGATCCACGTCGGAGGAGCCGCGGACCTCGATCTGACCGGGTCGTACTGCCCGACTGCGCCGCACCGAGGTACTGGCAGAGATCGGCCCGGTCACCGTGTCCAGACCGACCGGGTCCGACAGTTGTTGGCGGGGGGTGAACATCGATCCGGGTTGCGCCGACACCCGGTTGATCGATGTGCTGGTGGCCTGACGGGCGCGGTCGGTATCGGTCTGGCGTGGGCTACCCGCCGCCTGTCGTGAATGCCGGCCAGCGGAATGATTACCCACGGCTGACCTCGAAGGTCACCTGGAGTGTCGTTCGGGAAGAAAACAAGGGAATCTGTAGCGGTCGGGACTGCTGGTGACGGGACGGTTCGTCCTGCACTGCTCCTCCGGATCGGTAGCTGTTGGTAGCCCCCCGAGCCCCACCACCCGCCGGTTCGGCTCACAAAGATCCAGACCGATGGATTCGGGATGCCAGATGAGTTATGACCCTACCTGACCAGCTATGGACATTTATCAGGGGAGTCGGACAATAGCGCATCAAAGTAGCGATCCGGATGACCTGCGACGGGAAGGTTCGGGATCTACGACGAACACGCCCGGCCTATCGGATACCGACGGGCCGGGCGTGTCAGGTGGCTACTCGTGTACCGGTCGCCGGCCGGTCGCCGGCGCCAGGTCTCCTGGAGCCTCCGGCCGCACGAGAAGAACCATGATCGCGCGGCCTTTGGTCAACTACGAAACCGTCCAGGTGTCTCCACTGCCCAGGAGCTTCATCAGGTCGCCTTTGCCCTTGCGGGTCTGCTCGTCCGCGATCTGACTGTTGAGCTGCTCGTCGTAGGTGGGGAGATCCACGTCCCGGAAAACCCCGATCGGGGTGACTTCCGAGGAGCTTCCGGTGAGCCGGGACAGCGCGAACGCCTGGCTCGGCTCCACGGCCTGGGCATCGTGGATCAGTACGCTGTCATCGGTTGCGGCACATACTTCCAACTCGCCCGTGGAGCCGCGCCGGATGCCCTTGTCGTGTTCCGCACCGAAGATCATCGGTTCGCCGTGGATCAGGCGCAGGGTTGCGTCATCCTTGGACGAACGGTCCTTGAGGGTGTCGAAGGCACCGTCGTTGAAGATGTTGCAGTTCTGGAAGATCTCCACGAAGGCGGAGCCCGGGTGGGCGGCGGCCGCGCGCAGCACCGAGGTCAGATGCGCCCGCTCCGAGTCGATCGACCGGGCGACGAAGGAGGCTTCGGCGCCGAGTACGAGCGAAAGCGGGTTGTAGGGCCGGTCGAGTGAGCCGTAGGGGGTCGATTTTGTGATCTTCCCCACTTCCGATGTCGGCGAGTACTGCCCCTTGGTCAACCCGTAGATCCGGTTGTTGAACATCAGAATCTTGATGTTCACGTTGCGTCGCAACGCATGGAGCAGATGGTTGCCCCCGATGGACAGCGCGTCACCATCCCCGGTGACAACCCATACGGACAGGTCCGGCCGGGAGACGGCGAGACCGGTCGCGATAGCTGGTGCCCGACCATGGATGGAATGCATCCCGTAGGTCTTCAGGTAGTACGGGAAGCGGGAGGAACAGCCGATACCCGAGATGAAGGCGATGTTCTCGCGGGCTATCCCGAGCTCGGGCAGAAACCCCTGGACGGTGGCCAGAATCGCGTAGTCGCCGCAGCCGGGGCACCAGCGGATCTCCTGGTCGGACGTGAAGTCCTTGCGGGTCTGCGGGCGGTCGGTGAGCGGTACGAGATCGAGTAGTCGGTTGGTGATACCGGTCTGGTTCGTGGTGACGGTCACTGGTTGATCACGTCCTCCAAGACGCCCGCCAGTTCGGCGGCCTTGAACGGAAGCCCGCGGACCTGGTTGTAGCCGATGGCGTCGACCAGGAACTGCGCCCGGACCATGGACCTGAGCTGACCGAGGTTCATCTCGGGGACCAGAACCCTGTCGTAGGCGCGCAGCACCTCGCCGGTGTTGTCGGGAAACGGAAACAGGTGGCGCAGATGTGCGTGGGCGACATGCAGGCCCTTCGCCCGGACACGTCGGCATCCGGCGGCAATGGGTCCATAGGTCGAACCCCAGCCGAGGACGAGCACCCGGGCCTGCCCGGACGGGTCGTCCACCTCGAGCGGGGGGATGTCGCGCGCGATGCCCTCGATCTTCGCCTGGCGCAGGCGCACCATGCGGTCGTGGTTCGACGGGTCATAGGAGATCGAGCCCGAACCGTCGGCCTTTTCCAGACCGCCGATGCGGTGCTCCAGACCAGGGGTTCCAGGGACGGCCCACGGCCGGGCGAGTGTCTCGCTGTCGCGAAGGTACGGCCAGAACTCGGGACCCTTGTCGCCGGCGTGGTTCGGCTCGGTCGCGAACGCCACCCGCAGGTCGGGGAGATCCGCACGGTTGGGCAGCAGCCACGGTTCCGACCCGTTGGCGAGGTAACCGTCGGACAGCAGGATGACGGGCGTCCGGTACTTCGTCGCCAGGCGCGCCGCCTCGATGGCGGCGTCGAAGCAGTCGGCCGGCGAGCGGGGAGCGATGACAGGCAGCGGCGCCTCACCGTTACGACCGTTCACCGCCATGCTGAGGTCGGCCTGTTCGGTCTTGGTCGGCAGCCCTGTGGACGGCCCGCCGCGCTGGATGTCGACGACGACCAGCGGTAGCTCCAGAGCTACCGCAAGACCGATCGTCTCGGTCTTCAGCGCCAGACCGGGTCCGGACGTGGTAGTCACGCCGAGTGAGCCGCCGAACGAGGCACCCAGGGCGGCCCCGACACCCGCGATCTCGTCCTCGGCCTGGAAGGTCCGTACCCCGAAGCGCTTGTGCTTGCTCAGCTCGTGCAGGATGTCGGAGGCCGGCGTGATCGGATAGGAGCCCAGGAACAGGGGCAACCCGGTGAGCTCGGCAGCGGCGACCAGGCCGTAGGACAGGGCGAGGTTCCCGGAGACACGCCGGTAGTGGCCCGGTTTCATCCGGGCCGGTGCGACCTCGTAGGTCACGGCGAATGTCTCGGTCGTCTCACCGTAGTTGTAGCCGGCCCGCAGCGCGGCGATGTTCGCGGCCGCAATTTCGGGCCGCTTTGCGAACTTCTTCTCAAGAAATGCGACGACGCCGTCGGTGGGGCGTTGGTAGAGCCAGCTCATGAGGCCGAGAGCGAACATGTTCTTCGCTCGTTCGGCCTCCTTCTTGTTGACCGTTCCAGCGCTGCTCTCGAGGGCGTTCACGGCTTCGATGGTCATCGACGAGAGAGGCACCCGATGTACCCGGTATTCGTCGAGTGTGCCATCGGTGAGCGGGTCGGAGGAATATCCGGCCTTCTTCAGGTTTGCGCCGGTGAATGCGTCGGTGTTGACGACGAGGTCAGCGCCGTTCGGCAGGTCCTTCAGATTGGACTTCAGGGCTGCCGGGTTCATGGCCACCAGCATGTTCGGGGCGTCGCCGGGCGTCAGAATGTCATGATCTGAGAAATGGAGCTGAAACCCGGAAACTCCGGCCGGGGTACCGGCTGGCGCACGGATCTCCGCGGGAAAGTCCGGAAGGGTAGACAAGTCGTTGCCGAACGCCGCTGTCTCGCTGGTGAACTGTTCCCCAGTGAGCTGCATCCCATCACCTGAGTCACCGGCGAAGCGGATGACGACTCGGTCGAGTCGATGGATTTGGCGGTCCCTGACCTGGCCTGACACGTTGTGTGACCTCCTCGGGTACCGCTCGAGCCTACCGGTCGGACTATTGAGTCGGGGCTCAACGTCCCGGCGGGGTCATCTCACTGTGATGACTGTGACACATACTGGTGAGAGCGGTCACCGGCGTCCGTGCGGTCGACCGGACCACGGTGCCGTGAATCGGACAGCAGGCCGCTCCTGGGCATGGTCGGCCGGCTGTGACTCATGCCGCGACGCCTGATTTCGATCAGATGTCCGATCGATTTCGCAACCGGCTGCTTCATCCGACTCCCAGCGTCCCGCCGTCCCCTGTCGGTGGCGCCCGGCGGATGCGGCGAAGGGCCGGTCGGCCGGTTCCCGGCAGCGGATGGCGGGGAATATGGCCTGGTGGCACAGGACGGCGGTAGCAGCGAAGTCAGGACCGTAGCGCCCGCGGTGCCGGAATTTCGCATCGGGATCGTTGGCGTCGGGCGGGTGGGGACCGCGCTCGGTACGGCGCTGTCGGACGCAGGTTACCCGGTTGTAGCGTTTCATGCGCGTTCCGTCGCGGCACTGGATCGGGCGCGGACCCGATTTCCGGGCGCGTTTCCCGAGACGCCGGCCAAGGTGGCCGAGGCATCCGATGTGCTATTTCTCACAGTTTCCGACGACATGATTCCGGGCGTCGTCGAGAGCGTCGTGAGCGCCGGTGTCCTACGGGCGGGGCATATTGTCGCGCATGCGAGTGGGCGATACGGAGTAGGCATCCTGCAGGCCGTTCTCGACTGCGGAGCGTTCCGGGCGGCAATGCATCCGATCATGACCCTGAGCGGGTCGGACGACGACCCGCGCCTGCTTTCGGGAGCCGCCTTCGGGGTGACCGCCGACCCGGCTGCCGAGCCGGTCGCGAACATGCTTGTCACCGCCGTCGGTGGTCGGGTCATCGCCGTACCCGAGGAAGCGCGGACGGCCTACCACGCCGCTGTCGTTCTCGGGGCGAACTACCTGGGAACACTGGTCACGGCCATGCTTGGTCTGCTGGAGACCCTGGGTGTGGACGCTGCGGCGGATGCTGTCGCGCCGCTGCTACGGCAGTCGCTGCGAGGCGCCCTCGAGCGTGGGCCCGCCGCGTTGACCGGGCCTGTCCGGCGCGGGGACGCAGGAACCGTACAGGCGCATCTGGAAGCGCTCGCAGTGCTCGACCATGAGGTGATGTCGACATACGCAGCCCTGGCATCCCTCACCGTGGACCAGCTCGAGCGGGCCGGCCTGGCCGGTGGCGAACGAAGTCAGGCCGTTCGGGATGTACTGAAGGCCGTACCCGTGAGCACAGCCGAGTGAGCACAGCGAGGAGCGACGATTCGTAGCGGTGAGGCGGCCGGCACACATGGTGAGAATCTGGGCATGACCTCCGTCGGGCAGGGCACTTCCCCCGACGTGACCCAAGTGGCATACCCAAAACCGTGCGTGGCCGGGAACGTCCCCGGTCGACCCGGGCGTTGACCAGGTCGCAACCTTCGAGACGACAGGACACCCGACCGCCATGTCCCACCGCTACCTCAACGGGCTCAAGACCGCCGTCCTGCTGGGCGTACTGTCCGCGGTGATTCTGCTTGTCGGTTCCCTGTTCGGGAGCCGAGGCCTGGTAATCGCCCTGGTGCTCGCCCTGGGCGTCAACGGGGTCTCGTATTTCTTTTCGGACAAGCTGGCCCTGCGTGCGATGCGGGCATATCCCGTGAGCCAGGTCGAACAGCCTCGGCTGTATGCGATCGTCCAGGAACTCGCGACCCGGGCTCGTATGCCGATGCCGCGCCTCTACATCAGCCCGACCGCGGCCCCCAACGCGTTCGCGACCGGCCGCAACCCGCGTAACGCCGCGGTCTGCTGCACCGCGGGAATCATGGAAATCATGGACGATCGGGAGCTGCGTGGCGTCCTCGGCCATGAACTCAGCCACGTGTACAACAGGGACATCCTGATCGCCTCGGTCGCCGGGGCGCTCGCCAGCGTCATCGTGTACCTGGCACACTTCGCACAGTTCGCGGCGATCTTCGGTGTGGGTCGTGGCCAGGAGGACGACGGTGGTCCGAGCATCCTTGAGATCATGCTGCTCGTCGTGCTGGGACCGATCGCGGCAACGATCATTCAGCTTGCCATCAGCAGGGCACGGGAATACCAGGCGGATGCTTCCGGCGCCACGCTGACCGGCGACCCGCTGGCCCTCGCGAGTGCCCTGCGCAAGCTCGACGCAGGCACGGCCGCCCGACCTCTCCCGCAGCGTTCCGAGCTTGCGCCCGCGTCATCGCTCATGATTGCTAATCCGTTCCGAGGAGGCGGAGTCGTGCAGATGTTCAGCACGCATCCGCCGATGGCCCGTCGGATCGAGCGACTGGAGGAGATGGCCCGGATCGACCCCTACCGTTGAGCCTCCGGAGGGAAGTCGTACTCTGGAAAAGCTCGGCCTTGTGCTCGCGGCGGGGCAAACCCCCCAGGTCCCGCCGTGCAGCGCCCCGCCCGAAACCCCCCATCGGGCGGGGCGCACCCTTTTGTCGGACATGTTGATTTTTGCTGGGTCCGGGGCTGCGACTCAGCGGTAGTTGACAAACTGCAGCGGCAGCCCGAAGTCGCTCTCCTTGAGTATCTGGATGACGCGCTGCAGATCGTCCCGCTTCTTGCCGGTAACCCGGAGCTGATCGCCCTGAATCTGCGCCTGCACGCCCTTCGGGCCGTCGGCTCGGATCTTCTTCGAGATCGCCTTGGCCTTGTCGTCGGCGATGCCCTGCTGGACGGTCACCACCAGCCGGTACTCCTTCCCGGACTGGGCGGGTTCGTCATGTTGCAGGGCCTTGAGCGAGATGCCGCGCTTGACCCATTTCTCCTGCAGCACGTCCAGTGCAGCCTTGACCCGCTCCTCGGTACTCGCGGTAAGCAGGATCGACTCGCCGGACCATGCCGCCGACGTCCCGGTGTCACGAAAGTCGAAGCGGGTCTGGACCTCCTTGTGGGTCTGGTTGATGGCGTTGTCGATCTCCTGGCGGTCGACCTTGCTCACGATGTCGAACGACGGGTCCGCCACGGTGATGCGCCTCCCTGTGCTCTCGGGTACTTGTTGTATGCAGTGCGGATCTTCGCATCCGTGCCTGGCACGCCGGACGTGCCCGCAACGCCTGACCCCGAGTCTGCCCAGCGTTGCGCGTCGCGGCACACCCGTCACCGGACAGCCGTGGGACGGGTCGTTGGACCACTCCGTCCATCCCGTATGCTGTCCACCAACGGCAGGTTGCCCGAGTGGCCAAAGGGAGCGGTCTGTAAAACCGCCGGCTCAGCCTACGTTGGTTCGAACCCAACACCTGCCACGAGGCGTCCAATGGTGTTTGCCGGCCTGCGGTCGGCTGCGCTGTTGCCCGTCATGTCCGCCCAGGGGGACGGCCCCTGGGCGTGTCGGTTGCCGCTGCTTGCCGGCCTGCGGTTGGCATCCATGTTTTGCGTGTCGCCTGAGGCTAGAGTCGGCAAGTGTGGCCGACATCGCCAAACTTGCGTCCCGGGTTCGGGCCGCCTCCCATCTGACCGGGCAGTTCCTGCTGCGGTCAGGTCGGACGAGCAGCGAGTACTTCGACAAGTACCTGTTCGAGGCCGACCCGGTGCTGCTTGCGGACATCGCTGACGCGATGCGTCCGCTGCTGCCCGTGGACGCCGATCTGCTGGCCGGTCTCGAGCTCGGCGGCATCCCGCTCGTGACGCTGCTGTCCCAGCGGACGGGCCTGCCGGCGCGGTTCGTCCGGAAGAAGGCCAAGGAGTACGGGACCTGCCGTACCGCGGAGGGCGGCGACGTCGGGGGTCTGCGGGTCGTCCTTGTCGAGGACGTGGTGACCAGCGGCGGTGCCGTCCTGGACGCGGCGCGGGTCCTGCGCGAGCAGGGTGCGAGCGTCGAACATGTCCTGTGCGTGATTGATCGCCAGGAGGGCGGCCGGGACAACCTCGCCGGCGTCGGTCTGGCCTTGCATCCGGTTCTCACCCGTGCCCAGCTGGACGCCGTCGGATAGTCGGATGAGAGCCGTTGCCGGACCCGGCCGGTGATCGGCCGGCGCACGCCGACGCTCCACCCTGACGGATGGTGGGAACGTCGACATGCGCCGACTGATCGCGCAGACGGCTCAGCCTCGGGCTGACACGTCGGGGCCGGACCGGGAGGACCGGGAGGCTTCGGAGTATTCCGGCCGTTCCGCGCGTGCCCGGGGCCGGTCGGTTTCGGGGTACGGGTCGTAGGACCCGCGGATCGGTGCGTCGTGCCTCGTCAGACCGTAGATGACGGCGACGTCGAGCGCGATGAGGACAACCGACCACACCGGGAAGACCGCGAGGAAGGCGAGCTGGGCGATCGCGTTGAGCCCGCAGATGACGATGGCCAGCCACCGGGCCCACTGCTTGCCGGTGAGGATGGCGGCAGCGGTGACTATCTCGACGATGCCCATGCACACCAGCAGCCAGCCCCAGAAGTCCAGGTCCTGGTAGATGACGGTGCCGCTGCTCGTGACGAGGTAGCTGTAGTTCCTCAGTGCAGCGATTCCATAGATGAGGTTGTGAAAGCCCGCGATGAAGATGATGACTGCCGCGAACACCAGCCATCCACCGCCGGCGCGTACTGACCGTACCGGTTCCATGTGAATCCTCCCCGGAGCGTGGCGGGACGGTTAGCCCCTACCTGGCCATGCCCTCGACATGCCTTGGACATGCCCCCTTGCCCGGACATCCGTACCCGCGAACCGGCTTCGGCCGCGGACCCCACCCTCGTTGGGTGGGGTTTCAGGGACGGACGATCGTGACCGTGCCGGAGCTGGCGTCCCAGCGCAGGGAGCCGAACTGGAACGTGCTTTGTCGCCCGCCCGCCACGGAATACTCGTCACTGACCGGCAGGCCCAGCTCCGAACCGGCAGCGCCGAGCGACAGGTAGTAGCTGAGGATCGTTCCGTGGACCTCGTGCGCACCGGTGAACCGGCTCCAGTAGATCCGGCCTCCCTGGAACACCGACTGCCGGCTGCCCGGCACCTCGGCGTCGATCTCGTCACTGGTGGGTCGTCCCAGGAAACTGTTGCTGCCGCCCAGGATGAGGTATCGCGTGCTGATCCCGCCGTGTACCTCGTGAACGCCGGTTGCCACCGACCAGAAGAGCAGACCCCGCTCGAACTGCCGCCACCGCCCACCACCACCGGCGGGTTCCTCGTCCCGGATGGCTGCCGCAAGTAGCGAGCGAACCAGCGCGTCCGAGTTGTAGCGCCGGTCGATCTCGCTGAGCCTTCCGTCGGCGTTGACGGACAGGGAATCCAGACTGCAACAGAAGCGGCTCATATCCACATATCCGGTGATGCCGCGGACGAGCGCGGACGGTGTGTACTGCCACATGAGCCACTTCGTCCAGCCGCCGGGGAGCGCTCCGGGGGAGGAAGGGCCGCCGGAGGACGACGCTCCGTTGTAGATGGCGAACCACAACGGGTATCCGGAGAACGATGGATTGTTCTGCATCGTGTCGGTCCAGAATGATCGGTAGGTGTAGAGAATGGGCGCACGCCCGGTTCTGGTCTCGACCTCCTCCAGGAAGGTGCGGGTCCACTCGGTGAGCTGGCTGGTTGACAACCCGCCGTCGACCTCGAGGTCGAGAACCGGGGCCAGTTGCTCGTCGGACCGGGTCAGTCCGGTCACGGAGAGAAACCGGTCCGCCTGTTCGACCGCGGTCGCGATCGGCAGGACGGGCCGGGCGTAGTGGTAGGCGCCGACCGCAAGACCGGCCTGGGTGGCAAGGCTGTGGTCAGCGGCGAAGTACGGGTTGGTGTAGCTCTTGCCCTCGGTGGCCTTGATGACGGCGAACCTGATGCCGGCGGAGCGGACCCCGCTCCAGTCGATCCCGGCGCTGCCCGAGTGCTGCCATGAGGAGACATCCACACCTTTCGGCCAACCCGCGGGAATGGCCAGCATCGACCGGGTACCGGCCGGCGTCTCCCCGGTAGGGGTCGTCGTGGTGGTGCCCGCGACCGGAAGGACGTCGACGTCGGTTCCCGCCGTGGGGGTGTCGATGGCGACGTCGGTATTTCGGGTGCTCGCCATGGCCGGGTGCCGGGTGGCTGGGGCTGTCGGGCCGCTTGCTCCATCACCGGGGACGGTCGCGACCGTGATGAACATCACTGCGGCGGCGGTGGTGCCGGTGTGGAGAAGGGCCTGCCTGCGACGCCGTGGGCGGCCGCGCCGGCCGGGTCCCGGATCGTCGTCCTGGCATGCGGTTGAAGGCGTGACGTGCACGGGAGCTCCCATGGCAGATGCGGGTGGGCTGGCCAAGGGGTGATCTCAGGTGGCGGCCCCGTCGACCGTCGACTACGTTAAGCAATATCTAGGACACGTACAGCTACATAGACGGGCATGGGATGGACTTTGTTGTTACTCACAGTTCTTGTTCGTCGCAATCGGATGCAATGTCGTAGCACAAAGTAGCGATACTGCTGGAGCGCTTCGTGGTTTGCGACGAAGACCCGCGCGTGTCGGGTCGATCATGGTTGTCGGCTGCGGCCATGTCCAGGTGCGCCGCTGCGTGGTCGGACCCGCGATGGCTGCGGTGGCGAACTGGCGCCGAGCCGCGGACGGAAGCGGCGATCCGGGTGGCAATGCCGGTGGTGACACGGGCGAGGGCGCGGCGGTGGTCGCAACGAGGAGACCCCGCGGCTGAAGTGTCGTGCTGTCGTGTAGCCTTAGCTGGCGAGAACGTGCCCCTTTAGCTCAGTCGGCAGAGCGTCTCCATGGTAAGGAGAAGGTCTACGGTTCGATTCCGTAAAGGGGCTCTGTGGCTGCGGTCGGTGGCCGGGCGACCGGCCGTCGACCGGCGTGTCGTCGACTTGATGTTCTGTCGATGACACGGATCCACTAAGAGCGTCAGGGGTGGGGCGTCGTGACCTGGCAGTCCCACTCCTCGGCCGCTCTGAGGCGGTGTAGCTCAGCCAGGCAGAGCAAGCGGCTCATAATCGCTGTGTCGCCGGTTCAAATCCGGCCACCGCTACCGGTCGGGTCGTGACCCGACGAGGACGACTCGTCGTCCCGCATGTCCAGCAGCTTTGGTTTGTTCTTGTCCCACCTGCAGGAAGAGGCACAGCACCGTGGCCGCCACCGATGTCCGTCCGAAGATCACCATGGCGTGTCAGGTGTGCAAGCACCGCAACTACATCACGCGCAAGAATCGCCGCAATGACCCCGACCGCCTGGCGCTGCAGAAGTTCTGCCCGAACTGCCGGCAGCACACCGAGCACCGCGAGACCCGCTGACCGCGGCGGCGTTTCTCGCGGGCGGTGACGGTTGTGCTCGCCACCAGGCATGTCGGCGTAGTCTTCACAGCGCACAGCGTTAGGCTTTGTGTCTCCGGGTGATTGTTCTCCCCGGGTAGACGCTGGATCGTCGTGGTCGAGTTGCCTGCTGTCCAGGTGAACGGTACGGAACTCCAACCACCACGACGGTGAGATCGGAGCATGCGATGCCGCTCAACCGGGAGTTCATCGGGCGCAGCTTTGTGGCTGACACCCCGTTCCTGGTCGGCCGCGAGCACATCCGGCAGTTTGCGCTTGCGGTCGGTGAACACAGTCCGTTGTGTCATGATCTCGATGCCGCCAAGGCTGCCGGCTACGTCGACCTTGTCGCACCGCCCACCTTTCTGACGGCTCCTGGCATGTGGCGACCGGTCGTACCGACCCACGACCCTGAGCTCGGTCTCGACTACTCGCTGGTGGTACACGGCGAGCAGCGGTATGCGCTGCGTCGTCCGATCATTGCCGGTGACGAGATCGTGGTTTCCGCCACGATCACGGACATTCGCAACGCCGGGCGCAACGAGTTGCTGATCACCGAGTTCGAGTTCGTCACGACCGGCGGCGAGTTGGTGGCAACGGGTCTGTCCTCGTTGGTCTCCCGCGGGACTGCCGCCACCGCAACCCGGAAGGGCTGAGGAGCTCGGATGTCTACCACCGTTGGTTATGACGATGTCGAGGTCGGTACCCGGATCCCGGAGCGGGAGTTCCGGATCCGACGCAGCGATCTTGTTCGCTACTGCGGGGTCTCGGGGGACTTCAACACGATCCACTGGAACGAGCGGGCGGCCCGGGATGTCGGACTCCCCGGTGTGATCGCTCACGGGATGTACACCATGGCCACCGCGGCCAGGCTCGTCACCGACTGGGCAGGTGATCCCGGCGCCGTTGTCGACTACGGCGTTCGCTTCTCCTCCCCGGTGCCGGTACCGGACGACGACGAGGGCGCGGCGGTCGTGGTGAGCGGCGTCGTCGCGAAGAAACTCGATGGCAACCAGGTGGTGGTGAACCTCACCGTGCGGTGCGATGGGGCCAAGGTTTTGATGGCCTCACGCGCCACCGTCCGCCTCACCTGACCACTTTTCGTCCGAGAGCCACTGAGAGCGCCCCTCGGAGCGGGTAGCGGGAGTGCCTGGTAGCGGTTCGCTACCAGCGGTCCCATCACAGCCGTGACGGTGTGTCCGACAGCCACAGTTGCCCGACACACCGTCCGTCGGTTGATGACGACCGGTGGCGGGTTGGTCAGTCCGCCTCGGCCAGCAGGTCGGACATCCGCTGCACACCCGTTGCCAGGTCTTCGTCGCCGAGCGCGTAGGACAGTCGGGAGTAACCAGGGGTTCCGAACGCCTCGCCCGGCACGATAGCTACGCCGGCCTCCTCAAGGATGAGGGTCGCCAGTTCCGCCGAGGTCGCCGGGGTGCGTCCCCGGATCGTGCGGCCGATGACGCCCAGCATCGACGGGTAACAGTAGAAGGCGCCTTCGGGTAGCGGGCACACCACTCCGGGTGTGTCGGAGAGCATCCGGTGCATGGTCTGGCGGCGCCGGTCGAAGGCGACCCGCATCTGCGCGACGGCGTCCAGCGGCCCGGACACCGCTGCCAGGGCCGCTGCCTGCGCCACGTTGGAGACGTTGGACGCGGCGTGGGACTGCAGGTTGGTGGCCGCCTTTACAGCGTCGGCCGGCCCGATCAGCCAGCCGACCCGCCACCCGGTCATGGCGTAGGTCTTGGCGACGCCGTTGACCACGAGACACCGGTCGGCGATCTCGGGGACCTCGACCGGCAGGGAGGCGAAGCGGGCGTCGCCGTACACCAGGTGCTCGTAGATCTCGTCGGCGATCACCCAGAGCCCGGCCTCGGCTGCCCAGCGCCCGATCGCGCGGACCTCCTCGGGGGAGTGCACGGCCCCGGTCGGGTTGGACGGCGAGCAGAACAGCAGCACCTTCGTGCGGGGGGTGCGAGCGGCTTCCAGCTGCTCCACCGTGACCCGGTAGCCCTGCTCGGGCGAGGTCACGACGTTCACCGGGATGCCACCGGCAAGACGAATCGATTCAGGGTAGGTCGTCCAGTAGGGGGCGGGCAGCAGTACCTCGTCGCCGGGGTCGAGCAAGGTCGCGAACGCGATGTAGACGGCCTGCTTGCCGCCGTTGGTGATGAGTACCTGGCCTGCCGGTACATCGAGCCCCGAGTCGCGGCGGGTCTTGTCCGCCACGGCCTCCCTGAGCTCCGGCAGCCCGGCTGCTGGTGTGTATCGGTGCATCCGCGGGTCGCTGCAGGCCTTCTCGGCTGCGGCGACGACATGGTCGGGTGTGGGAAAGTCCGGCTCGCCGGCACCAAAGCCGATCACGTCCCGGCCGGCCGCACGTAGCGCCTTCGCGGTCGCGTCCACGACAAGGGTTGCCGAAGGGGCGATACCGCCGACGCGGTGAGAGATCCGGGTCATGCCCGTCATGCTGCCACGTGTACGGGGTTCTCCGCCCGATCATTCCCGCGGTCCGCCGCGATCCCGGCCCGGCTCACGCCACTGCGGGCCCGGGTCCGGGCGACGTGCCGGTGGTTGGGCTGCTGTGCGGTTGACTCGTCATGCGGTTGACTCGTCATGCGGTCGGGGAGGGATCCGGATCGTGGGTTCGCGGGTGTGGCCGGCGTAGGGAGTATGGTGGACGCGCTTGGGCTGTCGTCCCGGCATGTAGCGATGCGGATGGTCGTTGGATCTTGTTCATAGGATCTCGATCTACGTTCGTTGTGTCGGCGACGGTCATCACGCTTAGGGGCGTGGCTCAATTGGTAGAGCACCGGTCTCCAAAACCGGCGGTTGCAGGTTCGAGTCCTGTCGCCCCTGCTGTATCCGACGACCAGGTAGGACCAGGTAGGTGGAGTGAGTGGCGACCGACACACGTGATGCGGCACCGCGGGCCGGCCGACCGGCCCGGTCCGCAGGCCGGCGCCGTACGACGCCGCTGCGGTTCTACCGCGAGGTCGTCGCCGAGCTTCGGAAGGTCATCTACCCGGGCCGGAACGAACTGATCACCTATGTGGCGGTCGTGCTCGTGTTCTGTTCGGTCATGGTGGCCTTCGTCGCCTCGCTGGACTTCGGTCTCACCAAGGCGGTGTTGGCGATCTTTGGTTGACGCGAACCGCGTCCCGCTGGTTCGTGTCTCCCCAGGTCCACACAGCTCACAGAGCACGGTCAAGAGAGAAGGAACGTCCGCGTGTCCCAGTTTCCCGAGCACGTCTCCTCCGAACAGGGGGAGGCCCTCGACGGTCTCGACCCGCTGGCGGCATTCGCGCGCGACGAGGTGGTAAGCACGGAGGCCGGTGCGCTGCCGCAGGACGGCGAGAGCGGTGACGGTTCCACCGGCACCGATACCGGGCCCGGTTATCTCACCGTGGACGTGCCGGACGTCACTCAGCCCGCTGTCGACGATGACGATGATGACGACGACATCGACGACGTCCGACGGGCTCTGGAGGAAGCACCGGGCGAGTGGTATGTCGTCCACTCGTACGCCGGCTATGAGAACAAGGTCAAGACAAACCTTGAGACCCGGATCTCCAGCCTCAACATGGAGGACTACATCTTCCAGATCGAGGTCCCGACCGAGGAGGTCCCGGTCATCAAGAACGGCAAGCGTCAGCTGGTGCAGCAGAAGAAGTACCCCGGATACATCTACGTCCGCATGGATCTCACGGACCAGTCGTGGTCGGCTGTTCGCAACACGCCGGGCGTGACCGGCTTCGTGGGTCTGACCAACAAGCCGTCGCCGCTGCGGACGGAGGAGGTCCTGTCGATTCTCGCGCCGCCGGCACCGCGCGAGAAGAAGGTCGAGACGGTCCGGGTACAGGAATTCGAGGTCGGAGAGTCGGTGACCGTCATGGACGGTCCGTTCGCGACCCTTCCTGCGACCATCAGCGAGATCAACCTCGATGCGCAGCGGCTCAAGGTGCTGGTGTCCATCTTCGGCCGCGAAACGCCGGTCGAGCTTCAGTTCAACCAGGTCGCGAAGATCTGACCCGTCCAGCTTCTAGTTGGCCGAAGGCCGCGCGATCACAGTTCGCCTCGCGCGGCCACAGGCCTCAAGGGACCCCAGAGAGAAAGACGCCATGCCTCCCAAGAAGAAGATTGCGGCCATCATCAAACTCCAGATCAATGCCGGTGTGGCCACGCCGGCGCCCCCGGTCGGCCCCGCGCTCGGCCAGCACGGCGTCAACATCATGGAGTTCTGCAAGCAGTACAACGCGGCCACCGAGTCGCAGCGCGGGAACGTCGTCCCGGTTGAGATCACGGTCTATGACGACCGCTCGTTCACCTTCGTCACGAAGACACCGCCGGCGGCACGGCTCATCCTCAAGGCCGCGGGCGTGGAGAAGGGCAGCGGTGTTCCGCACCGGACCAAGGTCGCGAACCTGACCGCGGAGCAGGTCCGCCAGATCGCCCAGACGAAGTTGCCCGACCTCAACGCCACCACTCTCGAAGCCGCGGAAAAGATCATTGCTGGCACCGCCAGGTCGATGGGTATCACCGTCAGCGACTGACGGGCTCAGCGACTGACGGGCCCGTCGGGGCGCCAGTGCCAAGAAGGTCGTTCCGTGATCGGAACGGCTGTGGGAGGGCCCCCGATCATGTGGATCGGGTTCGGCCCGCCATGACCACGAGGAGACGTCCGTGAAGCGCAGCAAGGCATACCGGGCCGCCGTAGAGAAGATCGAGGCGGACCGCCTGTACACACCGCTGGAAGCCGTTCGGCTGGCCCGGGAGACCTCCACCACCAAGTACGCCGCGACCGTCGAGGTCGCGTTGCGCCTCGGAGTCGACCCGCGCAAGGCGGACCAGATGGTCCGTGGCACCGTGAACCTGCCGCACGGAACCGGCCGGTCTCCTCGGGTGGCTGTTTTCGCCGCCGGGGAGAAGGCTGCCGAGGCTTCTGCCGCCGGTGCGGACATCGTCGGCAGCGACGACCTTGTGCAGCGGATCCAGGAGGGATTCCTGGACTTCGACGCGACCGTCGCGACGCCCGACCAGATGGCGAAGGTCGGCCGCATCGCCCGGATCCTGGGGCCGCGCGGGCTCATGCCGAACCCCAAGACCGGTACGGTCACCCTCGACATCGCCAAGGCGGTCCGCGACATCAAGGGCGGAAAGATCAATTTTAGGGTCGACAAGCAGGGCAACCTTCACATCGTCATCGGCAAGACGGTCTTCACGGACGAGCAGCTGATCGAGAACTACGGTGTCGCACTGGACGAGATCGTCCGGGTGAAGCCGTCCGCGGCCAAGGGTCGATACCTGAAGAAGATCACATTTGCCACGACGATGGGTCCGGGGATCCAGGTCGACCCGAGTCGTACCCGCGACCTGCTCGAGGATGCGGTGGTCTGACGTCCGTAGTCGCCACCGACCGCGTCGCAGCCCGCGAGGCCGACACTGGTGGAAAGGGTGCCCGCCCTGGGTGCTCTTTCCACCGCCGGGCGTTGGTGGCTGTAGGATCGACAGTGCCCGCCCGTACGGCTGACATCTACTTCAGCCGTGTATTATCTGAGAAGAACCAAACCGAAGACCGCTGGTCGTCGTCCCGAATCGGGATGATCGAAGGTTCCGGACTATCCGGTCGGCCCGCGCAGGTGAGGGAGCGTTGCCCCGCAGTCGGCCCAGTGCCGTCTCCGGCACTTCAGCCCCGTGCGCCTGCGCCGGGGCGTTCGTTGTTTTCCGGCATCTTCTGGGCGACTGGCCAAACCCCATGAAGGAGCCCGATGGCGAATCCGGAAAAGGTCGCCGCGGTTACGGAGATCGCAGACTCGTTCCGCGGTGCGTCCGCGGCGGTGCTGACCGAGTACCGCGGGCTGACGGTGAGCCAGCTCACCGAACTGCGCCGTTCGCTCGGGACGGGCACTCAGTACGCGGTGATCAAGAACACCCTCACCAAAATTGCGGCCGAGCAGGCGGGCGTCGCGGGCCTGGACGAACTGCTCGTCGGCCCGACCGCGGTCGCCTTCGTCACCGGTGATCCGGTGGAAGCGGCCAAGGGCCTGCGCGACTTCGCCCGCGCCAACCCCGCTCTGATCGTCAAAGGCGGGATCGTCGAGGGCAAGACGATGTCGGCGGACGAGATCCGCAAGCTGGCCGATCTCGAGTCTCGTGAGGTGTTGCTGGCCAAGCTTGCCGGTGCGCTGAACGGCTCGCTGGTCAAGGCCGTCGGACTGTTCGCCGCTCCGTTGTCGCAGGCGGTCCGCTTGGCCGAGGCGCTGCGTGCCAAGCGCGAGGAGGAAGCCGCCGTATCGGAGGTCCCCGCCGCCGAAGCAGCCGCGGACGCTCCCGCCGAAGCAGCCGCGGAGTAGTTCCACCGCTCGCTTTTCCGGGCCTCCGGTGAGGCGAGAAAAGCGATGACCGCAAAGTTTTCGGTTCGGCCGGGACCGTCCGCCGGGCCGGGAATCGCGTCGCACGCTCAAACCAGACCAGGTACCACGACAAACGGCATACCACCATGAACGGAAGGATCGCCACCATGACGAAGCTGTCGACCGACGAGCTGCTGGACGCGTTCAAGGAAATGACGCTGCTGGAGCTGTCGGAGTTCGTGAAGCAGTTCGAGGACACCTTCGGCGTGACCGCGGCCGCCCCGGTCGCGGTTGCGCTGCCCGGTGCCGGTGGTCCGGCCGCGGAGGCGCCGGCGGTCGAGGAGCAGGACGAGTTCGACGTCATCCTCACCGCTGTCGGCGACAAGAAGATCCAGGTCATCAAGGAGGTCCGTGCGCTGACCAGCCTGGGCCTGAAGGAGGCCAAGGACCTCGTCGACGGCGCACCCAAGCCGGTCCTGGAGAAGGCGACGAAGGAAGCCGCGGAGAAGGCCAAGGCCGCTCTCGAGGGTGCCGGCGCTACGGTGACCGTCAAGTAGTCACGGTAACCGGGCCGCCGTCCCCCGACCCCGCGGCGGGTGGGGGACGGCGGCCCGACCGCTTGCATGGTCATCGGGGGCGGCTCGGCCTTCTCCAGGGGTGCCGGCACGCACGCGTAGGGTTGCCAGGTAACGTCGGCAATGGCCGGAACGGCGTCGAAGCCCGACCCGGCGTCGGGCTGTCGCGGTCCAGGCACACGGACTTCCTGGTTGGGGTTGACGACCTTACCCAGGACGGAGTTCCATCATCCGGAAGCGGTGAGACATACCTGTCGAGCAGCCTTGCCAGCAGTGCGGCCATCGGCTACACTGCTCGTTTGGGCTGTCCTTTCGTCGTGTGTCCGCTGTTCCTTCGGTGCTCGCGACGGTCAAGCCCCCGCGCACCTGTGCCCTTGGGCGCGGTCGTCCAGACGCCACGACCGAGGTAATCCGAGCCAGACCGTTGACCGCAACCCGCCACCGAAACGCCGCCGCGCCACCAGCCCGGGATGACCCTCCCACACAGGTGTCCCTCTCCGGAAGATGTCGTGACGGACTACTCGTCAGTGCGCGGGCGTCGTCTGCCCGCATCGCGGGGTGGCTGCGCCCTCTGCTGGACTACCCCCATCGACACTCCGCACAACCGTAGCGAGACACTGATCACCCGACCATCCCCCGCCGGATTGTTCTAGAGCACCACCAGCCCGACGATCAGGCCACCGGAAGGACCACCTTGGCCGCCTCGCCTACCTCCTCCCGCATCTCGTTCGCAAAGATCATCGAGCCTCTCGAGGTCCCGGATCTTCTCGCCCTGCAGACACAGTCCTTTGACTGGCTGATCGGCAATGAGGCGTGGGCGGAACGGGTCCAGGAAGCCATCGACTCCGGTCGTGACGATGTACCCGTCACGTCGGGTCTCGAAGAGGTCTTTGAGGAGATCTCGCCGATCGAAGACTTCTCGGGTTCGATGTCACTGTCGTTCCGGGACCACCGTTTCGAACCACCCAAGTACTCCGTCGAGGAGTGCAAGGACAAGGATATGACGTACTCGGCCCCCATGTTCGTCACGGCCGAGTTCACCAACAACACCACTGGTGAGATCAAGAGCCAGACGGTTTTCATGGGCGATTTCCCGCTCATGACCCCGAAGGGCACATTTGTCATCAACGGGACCGAGCGGGTCGTCGTCAGCCAGCTCGTCCGTTCTCCCGGGGTCTATTTCGAGAAGACCATCGACAAGGTGTCCGACAAGGACCTGTTCTCCTGCAAGGTCATCCCGTCCCGGGGTGCCTGGTTGGAGTTCGAGGTCGACAAGCGTGACACCGTCGGTGTCCGCATCGACCGCAAGCGTCGCCAGTCGGTGACCGTGCTGCTCAAGGCGCTCGGTTGGGACGAGGCGCGCATCCTTGAGCGGTTCGGTGATTTCCCGTCGATGCGGGTGACCCTGGAGAAGGACCACACGTCCAGCCAGGATGACGCGCTGCTCGACATCTACCGCAAGCTGAGGCCGGGCGAGCCCCCGACGCGTGAGTCGGCCCAGACGCTGTTGGAGAACCTCTTCTTCAACCCGAAGCGCTACGACCTGGCCAAGGTCGGCCGTTACAAGGTCAACAAGAAGCTCGGCGTCGACGTTCCCCACGATGTGGGTGTGCTGACCGAGGACGACGTCGTCCGCACGATCGAGTACGTCGTACAGCTGCACGCGGGCAAGGACCCGGCGTACGACGTGGACGACATCGACCACTTCGGTAACCGGCGGCTGCGCACGGTGGGTGAGCTGATCCAGAACCAGGTGCGGCTCGGTCTCGCCCGGATGGAGCGGGTCGTCCGGGAGCGGATGACCACCCAGGACGTCGAGGCGATCACGCCCCAGACGCTCATCAACATCCGGCCGGTCGTCGCCTCCATCAAGGAGTTCTTCGGGACCAGCCAGCTTTCCCAGTTCATGGACCAGACCAACCCGCTGGCCGGCCTCACACACAAGCGGCGCCTGTCCGCGCTCGGCCCCGGTGGTCTGTCCCGGGAGCGGGCGGGCTTCGAGGTTCGCGACGTCCACCCCAGCCACTACGGCCGGATGTGCCCGATCGAGACCCCGGAAGGCCCGAACATCGGCCTGATCGGTTCGCTGTCGACGTTCGCGCGGGTCAACCCGTTCGGCTTCGTGGAGACGCCCTATCGCAAGGTCGTCGCCGGCAGGGTCAGCGACCAGATCGACTACCTCACCGCCGACGAGGAGGACCGGCACGTCATCGCACAGGCCAACGCGCCGCTGACCGCCGACGGTTCCTTCGCCGAGAACCGCGTCCTGGTTCGACGAAAGGGCGGCGAGGTCGAGTTCATCCCGCCGGACGAGGTCGACTACATGGACGTCTCACCGCGCCAGATGGTGTCGGTGGCCACGGCCATGATCCCGTTCCTGGAGCACGACGACGCGAACCGTGCCCTGATGGGCTCGAACATGCAGCGCCAGTCCGTCCCGCTGCTGCGCAGTGAGTCACCGCTGGTCGGCACCGGCATGGAGGCCCGTGCGGCCAAGGATGCCGGCGATGTCGTGGTCTGTGTGCAGGCCGGCGTGGTCGAGGACCTCTCCGCCGACTACATCACCGTCATGCACGACGACGGCACCCGGCGTACCTACCGGATGGCGAAGTTCCGCCGTTCCAACCAGGGCACCTGCATCAACCAGAAGCCGATCGTGGACGAGGGCGACCGCGTCGAGGCCGGCCAGGTGATCGCGGACGGTCCGTGCACCGACAACGGTGAGATGGCGCTCGGCAAGAACCTGCTGGTGGCGTTCATGCCCTGGGAGGGCCACAACTACGAGGATGCGATCATCCTCTCCCAGCGGCTGGTCCAGGACGACGTCCTGTCCTCGATCCACATCGAGGAGCACGAGGTCGACGCCCGCGACACCAAGCTCGGGCCCGAGGAGATCACCCGGGACATCCCGAACGTCGCCGAGGAGGTCCTCGCCGACCTCGACGAGCGGGGCATCATCCGGATCGGTGCCGAGGTCTCACCCGGTGACGTGCTGGTCGGGAAGGTCACGCCCAAGGGCGAAACCGAGCTGACCCCGGAGGAGCGGCTGCTGCGCGCGATCTTCGGTGAGAAGGCCCGGGAGGTCCGTGACACCTCGCTCAAGGTGCCGCACGGTGAGTCGGGCAAGGTCATCGGCGTCCGGGTGTTCTCCCGGGAGGACGGCGACGAGCTTCCGCCCGGAGTGAACGAGCTGGTCCGGGTGTACGTGGCCCAGAAACGTAAGATCACCGATGGTGACAAGCTGGCCGGCCGGCACGGTAACAAGGGTGTCATCGCGAAGATCCTCCCGGCTGAGGACATGCCCTTCCTCTCCGACGGCACGCCGGTGGACGTCGTGCTGAACCCGCACGGCGTGCCCCGCCGAATGAACATCGGCCAGATCCTGGAAACCCATCTTGGCTGGGTCGCCAAGACCGGATGGCAGGTCGACGACGGAGCCGAGGACTGGAAGGAACGCCTGCGTGGCATCGGCGCGGACCAGGCGCCGCCCGACACCAACGTGGCGACACCGGTGTTCGACGGCGCACGTGAGGAGGAGATCACCGGCCTGCTCTCCTCGACGCTGCCGAACCGTGACGGAGTCCAGCTGATCGGTGCCAGTGGCAAGGCGAAGCTCTTCGACGGCCGGACCGGCGAACCCTACCCGTACCCGGTGGCGGTCGGCTACATCTACATCCTCAAGTTGCTCCACCTGGTCGACGACAAGATCCACGCTCGTTCGACCGGCCCCTACTCGATGATCACCCAGCAGCCGCTGGGTGGTAAGGCGCAGTTCGGTGGACAGCGCTTCGGTGAGATGGAGGTGTGGGCGCTTGAGGCGTACGGCGCCGCCTACGCCCTCCAGGAGCTGCTGACCATCAAGTCGGACGACGTTCTCGGTCGCGTCAAGGTCTACGAGGCCATCGTCAAGGGCGAGAACATCCCCGAACCCGGCATTCCGGAGTCCTTCAAGGTACTCATCAAGGAAATGCAGTCACTGTGCCTGAACGTGGAGGTTCTTTCCAGTGACGGTGTTTCCATCGAAATGCGCGACACCGACGAGGACGTCTTCCGCGCCGCGGAGGAACTCGGGATCGACCTGTCCCGGCGCGAGCCGAGCAGCGTTGAGGAGGTCTGACGAATAGTGGTCGCCGGCCGTGAGTACCCGCGGCTCCGTGAGTACCTGCAACTCACGGCCGGCGACCACGCGGCAGGGACACGGCGTCCGGTAACCCTGACCGTGTCCCGGCGTCCGCGCCGACCTTGTAACAACTGACGGCAGAAGCCCACAGTCGCCGCCATCTTTGCGAAGCCCGCCGGCGACGGAGGGCGGCCAGACGGCAGAGAGAGAAGACACGTGCTCGACGTCAACTTCTTCGACGAGCTGCGCATCGGCCTCGCCACGGCGGACGACATCCGCCAGTGGTCACACGGCGAGGTCAAGAAGCCGGAGACAATCAACTACCGCACCCTCAAGCCGGAAAAGGACGGACTCTTCTGCGAGAAGATCTTCGGTCCGACCCGGGACTGGGAGTGCTACTGCGGTAAGTACAAGCGTGTCCGTTTCAAGGGCATCATCTGTGAGCGGTGTGGCGTCGAGGTCACCCGTGCCAAGGTGCGCCGTGAGCGGATGGGCCACATCGAGCTGGCCGCTCCGGTCACCCACATCTGGTATTTCAAGGGTGTGCCGAGCCGGCTCGGTTATCTCCTCGATCTGGCGCCGAAGGATCTTGAAAAGGTCATCTACTTCGCCGCCTACATGATCACTGGCGTGGACACCGACGCGCGCCACCGCGATCTGCCCACCCTCGAGGCTCGTATCTCCGTGGAGAAGCAGCATCTCGAGGACAAGAAGAACGCCGACGTCGAGACGCGGCAGAAGAAGCTTGAGGCGGACCTCGCGCAGTTGGAGGCCGAGGGCGCGAAGGGCGACGCCCGGCGGAAGGTGCGGGAGGCCGCCGAGCGCGAGATGCGCCAGATCCGCGACCGTGCACAGCGGAAGATCGACGATCTGGGCCGGGTGTTCGACCGTTTCAAGAGCATGAAGGTCCAGGATCTTGAGCCCGACGAGCTGCTCTACCGTGAGCTGCGCGACCGGTTCGGCCAGTACTTCACCGGCGGCATGGGTGCCGAGGCGTTGCAGCGCCGGCTCATCGACTTCGACCTGGCCGCGGAGGCCGAGTCGCTGCGGGAGACGATCCGCAGCGGCAAGGGGCAGAAGAAGGCCCGGGCGCTGAAGCGTCTCAAGGTCGTTTCGGCGTTCCTGAACACCCGCAACTCCCCGAACGGGATGGTGCTCGACTGCGTTCCGGTGATCCCGCCGGACCTGCGCCCGATGGTGCAGCTCGACGGTGGCCGGTTCGCCACGTCCGACCTCAACGATCTCTACCGCCGTGTGATCAACCGTAACAACCGGCTCAAGAGGCTGCTCGACCTCGGTGCACCCGAGATCATCGTCAACAACGAGAAGCGGATGCTGCAGGAGGCCGTCGACGCGCTGTTCGACAACGGCCGGCGCGGCCGACCGGTCACCGGACCGGGTAACCGTCCGCTCAAGTCGTTGTCGGACATGCTCAAGGGCAAGCAGGGCCGTTTCCGTCAGAACCTGCTCGGCAAGCGCGTCGACTACTCCGGCCGTTCGGTCATCGTGGTCGGCCCGCAGCTGAAGCTGCACCAGTGCGGCCTGCCCAAGCAGATGGCGCTTGAGCTGTTCAAGCCGTTCGTGATGAAGCGGCTGGTCGATCTCAACCACGCGCAGAACATCAAGTCAGCGAAGCGCATGGTCGAGCGGGCACGGCCCGTCGTCTGGGACGTGCTGGAAGAGGTCATCACCGAGCACCCGGTCCTACTCAACCGCGCACCGACCCTGCACCGTCTCGGTATCCAGGCGTTCGAGCCGCAGCTCGTCGAGGGTAAGGCCATCCAGATCCATCCGCTGGTCTGCACCGCCTTCAACGCGGACTTCGACGGTGACCAGATGGCCGTGCACCTGCCGCTGTCGGCAGAGGCGCAGGCCGAGGCCCGCATCCTGATGCTGTCGAGCAACAACATCCTGTCGCCGGCGTCCGGGCGTCCGTTGGCCATGCCGAGCCTCGACATGGTCACCGGGGTCTTCCACCTCAGCCGGCTGTCCGAAGGCGCGATCGGTGAGGGGCGGGCGTTCTCCAGCGTGTCCGAGGCCCAGATGGCCTTTGACGCGCGGGAGATCGACCTGCAGGCGAAGATCAGAGTTCGGCTCCGTGACACCACCCCGCCGCTGGACTGGACCCCGCCGGCCGGTTGGGTCGTCGGGGATCCGTTCATCCTGGAGACCACCTTCGGCCGCTGCCTGTTGAACGAGGCGCTGCCAGAGGGATACCCGTTCCTCAACTACGTGATGAACAAGAAGGCCCAGGCTGTAATCGTCAACGACCTGGCCGAGCGCTACCCGAAGATCCAGGTGGCCGCGACGCTGGACGCGTTGAAGAGCGCGGGTTTCTACTGGGCCACCCGTTCCGGGGTGACGGTCGCGATCGAGGACGTGGTCGCGCCGCCGAACAAGAAGCAGATCCTCGACGAATACGAGCAGCGGGCCGAGCGGGTGCAGAAGCAGTTCGACCGCGGCTTCCTGTCCGACGACGAGCGCCGCGGCGAACTCGTGCAGATCTGGAACGAGGCCACGAACAAGGTTGCCGAGGCGATGGAGGCCAACTTCCCGCCGACCAACCCGGTCGCGGTGCTGGTCAACTCCGGGGCCGCCGGAAACATGATGCAGATCCGGCAGCTCGCCGGGATGCGTGGGCTGGTCGCCAACCCGAAGGGTGAGATCATCCCGCGTCCGATCAAGGCGAACTTCCGTGAAGGGCTGAGTGTGGTGGAGTACTTCATCTCCACGCACGGCGCCCGTAAGGGTCTGGCTGACACGGCGCTTCGGACCGCGGACTCGGGATACCTGACCCGGCGTCTGGTCGACGTCAGCCAGGACGTCATCGTCCGCGAGGACGACTGCGGCACCGAGCGGGGTATCGGTACCCGTATCGCCCGCAAGGGAGCGGACGGAGTGCTCGTCCGTGACCGGTATGCGGAGACCGCGGCCTACGCCCGCACGCTCGCCTCCGACGCGGTGAACGCCGCCGGCGATGTGGTCGTGCCCGCCGGTGCGGACCTCGGTGACGTCGTCATCGGCCAGATCATCGATGCCGGTATCGAGTCGGTGAAGGTGCGTTCCGCACTTACCTGCGCCGCTCGGATGGGTGTGTGCGCGCAGTGCTACGGTCGGTCGCTGGCAACCGGGAAACTGGTGGATGTCGGCGAGGCTGTCGGTATCGTCGCCGCCCAGTCGATCGGTGAGCCCGGCACGCAGCTCACCATGCGTACCTTCCACAGCGGTGGCGTCGCGGCCGGCGATGACATCACTCAGGGTCTGCCGCGTGTGGTCGAGCTCTTCGAGGCCCGGACCCCCAAGGGCAAGGCCCCGATCAGCGAGGTCGCCGGGCGGGTGCGCATCGAGGAGACCGAGAAGACCCTCAAGATTGTCATCGTCCCTGACGACGGCGGCGAGGAGATCGCCTACCCGGTCTCCCGCCGTTCGCGCCTGAAGGTCGAGGAAGGCCAGCACATCGCTGTCGGCCAGAAGATCGTCGACGGTGCGGTCGACCCGCACGAGGTGCTGCGGATCCTCGGCCCGCGCCAGGTTCAGCTCCACCTGGTCGATCAGGTCCAGGATGTGTACCGCTCGCAGGGTGTGTCGATCCATGACAAGCACATCGAGATCATCATCCGCCAGATGCTCAAGCGGGTGAACGTGCTGGAGTCGGGGGAGACCACCCTCCTGCCCGGCGAGCTGGTCGAGCGGGCGCGCTTTGAGGAGGAGAACCGTCGGGTGGTCGAATCCGGCGGTCAGCCGGCTTCGGCCCGTCCGGTCCTCATGGGCATCACCAAGGCGTCGCTGGCGACGGAGTCGTGGCTGTCGGCCGCATCCTTCCAGGAGACGACCCGGGTGCTCACCGACGCCGCGATCAACGCCCGGTCGGACTCGCTGGTCGGACTGAAGGAGAACGTCATTATCGGCAAGCTCATCCCGGCGGGTACGGGGATCGCCCGGTACCGCAACATCCGGGTCGAGCCGACCGAGGAGGCGCGGGCGTCCATGTACTCGGTGGGCGGCGGGTACGAGGACGGTGCAACCGTGGAGTACGGAGCCTTCGGTAGCGGCAGCGGCCAGGCGGTTCCGCTGGATGACTTCGACTACCGCAGCACCGGGGGCGACTACCGGTAGAGCCACCTCCGCGAGGTCTGCGGCGGACAGTCGCGGCCCTGAACCAACAGACGGCCCGTATGGTCATGTCCGTGAGGACAGGCCATACGGGCCGTCTGTCGTTCCGGGGCGGGTCGAGGTCATGGGTGGTCCTGGCTGCTGCGGCACCGGTGCCGGCCGGGCCGGAACAGAAGCTACCCGGACCCGCCCTGGTCGGCGGTCCGGGTAGCTTTTCAAACGGTTATATATATGTGTATTCCGTGGGTTGCTCCAGATCGCCCGGTTCACCCGGTCGGGCGAGCCCGGTCGGATCATCAGCCGGCGGGGCGGGGCGCGCCGCCGTTCTTTTCCTTCTTCGGTGCCTTCTCCACCCGTCCCCGGATCAGCTGGGCGTAGATTCCGCCGGTCTTGACGAGTCGGCTGTGGGGCCCGGCCTCCATGACCGTTCCCTTTTCCAGCACGTAGATCCGGTCGGCCGCTACTGTCATCGTCGCCCGATGGGCCACCACCAGGCAGCTGCGATCGGAGAGAAGACGTTCGACGGACGTACGGACGAGTTCCTCGGTGAGGGTGTCGAGGTTCGACGTGGCCTCGTCGAGAATGACCGTCCGTGGATTCTGGACGAGCACCCGAGCAATGGCCAGCCGTTGCTTCTCACCACCTGAGATCTGGTAGCCGTTACTTCCCACCGGAGTGTGGATCCCGGCCGGGAGTGAACGGACCAGGGCGACCATGCCGGTCGCGTCGAGGGCGGACCACAGTTCGTCGGCGGTTGCCGCCGGATTTCCGAACTGGAGGTTCTCGGCGATGGTGCGGCGCTGCATGAACGGTTCCTGGGAGACCAGTCCGACCGCGGCCCGTGCCTGTTCCGGGGAGAGCTCTCCGGCATCACGACCGCCCAGCAGGACGCGTCCGGTGGTGGGAGCGAGTAGCCCGCTCGCGAGATAGCAGAGCGTGCTCTTTCCTGCGCCGCTGAATCCGACGACGGCCACCATCTCGCTCTTGCGTACGACTAGGTCGACGGACCGGACGGCCCAGGTAGGTTCCGGCATGTCGGGGGCGTAGGAGTACGACACGTTCTCCAGGACGAGATCGCCGTGAACGGGCATTCTTGGAACGTTTTCCGGGGAGGACACCGCCGGGTCGGTCTGCGACACGATGTCCTCGGACGGCCGGGGACGATCGATGACGGCCAGCGGCCTGACGTTGCTGCGGGCAGGTACGGGGAGTGGGGCCAGCGGGGTGTCGAGAAAGGCCAGAATGCGGGTCAGGGAGGACTCGCCCTCGAAGAGGCGGGTGCGCAGGTCGGCGAATCCGGCGATGGAACGAAATGCCAGGAGCAGCACGCTGAGAAACGCCACGAACGTGCCCGTCGTCATCACCTGTTCCAGCGACAGCCACACGCCGAACCCGATCGCGGTCATGGTGGCGAGCATCGTGCTGCCGGTGGAGATGAACTGCAGGCGGGCGAAGACCTGGACCCGGGTACGCGCGGCCGTCGCGATCGCGGAGTCCAGCCGTTCGAACTCCTCCCGGCCGGGGCCTTCCGCACGGAAGGCCCGTAGGTGCAGTGCTCCCACCGGTCCGGTCAGCTCGATGACATGATCAACCATTCGTGTGTGCCGCTCGATCTCCACTCGGCTGATTGCCCGGACACGGTTTCGGACCAACCGCAGCAGGACGAGCGGGATCACCCCGATCACGGCTACCGCGAACGCAAGCCGCCATTCCAGGATGAACGCGACCACTCCGGCGACGACAAGCTCGACCGCCATGGTCGCGATCGCGGGCAGGCAGACGGCAGCGGCGATCTGTACCCTGGCCGTGTCGACGGTGAAGAGATTGACGACGTCCCCTTGTCGGGTCTGCACGAAGTAGGGGAACGGCAGTGCAAGCGCGTGCTGGTGCAGGTCGCGGCGGATCCGAAAGGCAAGCCTTTCGCTGAAATAGCCGATCAGTATGTACCGCAGGGTTGAAGCGACGGCACTGAGCACAAATGCGCCGAGGATGAGGAAAACTGGTAGAAGTATGCCGCTTGTCCGCAGCTGCAGGAGCCAGTCGTCGATCAGTCCGCGGATCGCAAGGGGAGCAACGATCAGTGCGGTAGAGCCGAGGACCGAGAGTCCGGCGTGTGCGACGGCCGCTCTGTTCTGGTCTCTGATGAAGCGCTCGACGCGGGCGGCGTCCGGATTCCCGGTGAGCCAGGCGAACAGTCGTCCGTACAGCCAGGAAATAGTGGCGGTTGTCTTCAGGAAAGCCGTCTTCACTGAGCTTTGCTGGTGGTTCGGGCGTCCGAGCCACCAGCTGGTGTCAGTGGACGACCTACGAGGTGTCGTCATGGTGTGAGCCGCTTGCCCGGTGTTTGGTCCGGAATACTCAGCCGTCGCTGCACTGGATTTCTGATGCAGCTGAGGCATCGTCGCCTTCTTCCGTGGAGTGGCGGGCGCCGCCCACGCGGATGCTCAGGAGTTCGTGGTCGTAGTCGTAATCCTCCTCGGCAACCGGGGCACGGGTGACCAGCGATGCGAGGACCAGGTTCCCAGCGGCTTCTTCCGTGTTGGTGAAAACGGAAATCCTCACGTCCTCCGAGACCTCGATGACCAGCCCGAAAGTGCTCGACGGGATGATTTCATGATTGTGGTCGAGAGGCATGAAAGAAGTGGGCACGAGTCCTCCATCGTAGTCATCCGAACTGACGGTGACAAAGCCGAAGTTATCGGGGCGAGGATTACCGGGCAAGGTCCAACATCATGACTCGGATCACATCGTCCGGTGGGACCGGGTATTTAGTCTTGAAGGCGACAGGCTTGGAGTGGCCAACACCTCGATACTGTTGAGGATTTGCTTGTCGACACACCCGTCCGGACCGTTTCGGCGGGTACTGGAGGAATCGGGGCCGCGGCCCCCTTCTCGCGGCGGGGGGCGATGCCGGGACCAGGGCGGTTGTCCACCTCGTCGGCCCGGACGGACCCGGTTGGGTAGTGTCTCGCTGGTGTCCGGAGGTGCGCGGGTCGGAGGGGGAAGCCGCAAACGCACGGTGTTCGTGAGACGCCTCTGCGAGATCTTCGGCATGAGTGAGGGCGACGTTGTCGCCCGTCTGTCACTCGACCGTCGGACCGGCGTCCGGGTCAACCGGCTTTCGCCACTCGGGGTGGACGCGGTACACCGTGCCATCGCCGACCTTGGTCTCACGCTCGAGCCGCTCGGCTGGTGTCCCGACGGCTACCTCCTCGGCGGCGAGAAGCGGGTGCTGTCGGCCTCCGACGTCTTCGGCGGTGGCCATGCCTACATCCAGAACATCTCCAGCCTGGTGCCCGCGCTGGCCCTGGGTCCCCTGCCGGGGGAGTCGATCCTCGACCTGTGCGCGGCGCCGGGCGGCAAGACGGCCCACATCGCCGCGCTCGTCGGCAACGGCGCGAGCGTCTGGGCGAACGACGGCATCAAGCCCCGGCTGGAGAAGCTGCGCGAGGTGACACGGCAGTTCCACGTCAGTCTCGCCGCGGCCACCTGCCACCCTGCCCAGTACGCCGACAAGTTCGTCGAGGCGCGCTTCGACCGGGTGCTGCTGGACGCTCAGTGCAGCGGTGAGGGCCTGGTCGACCTGCGCGATTCCGCCGCGCTGCGGTACTGGAGCGAACAGCGGGTGACCAACTACGGCTGGCTGCAGCGCAAGATGCTCGTCGCGGCCTGCCGGTTACTGCGTCCGGGTGGGACCCTGGTCTACTCGACCTGCACGTTCGGGCCGGAGGAGAACGAGGCACCGCTGAGCCACCTCCTGCGCCACCACCCCGTCGAGGTGTGCCCGATCGACGTCGACATCGACCGCCACGCGCCGGGTGCGTGGCGTCCGGGCCTGCGGCACTGGGGTGCCGAGACCTACGACCCGGCGCTGGCCGGCGCCCGGCGGATCCTTCCGGGCGAGGAATTCGAGGGATTCTTCGTCTGCAAGCTGCGCAGGCTGCCAGACTGAGCCGACCGGACGGGCGTACCGGGTGTACCGGGCATGACCCGCCGCGGCGACCCCGATTCGACATACCCGCTGCCGGGTCTGTAGTCTCCTTTCCTGCGGCGCTATGCGTTGCAAGTTTGACCTGTGTCTTGCGCCATCCCCTGGCGCCGTGGCCCGTCCTGCGGGGCCGGCGGTGACTTCGGACGGCCCGGCCTCACGAAGGCGGGCGGGCGTATTCCCATGGCAGACCGTCGGGCTTACCGGAGGTTCCCAAGGGGGTGCGACACACCCGACCGCGTGGGTCGGACACAGCCGACATAACGGCAGGTACAGGCAGGGACGGAAGAGGAACGGGAGCGGCGTTGCCGACGATCCAGCAGTTGGTCCGCAAGGGCCGGCAGGACAAGGTCGAGAAGACCAAGACCCCGGCGCTCAAGGGGAGCCCGCAGCGTCGTGGCGTGTGCACCCGCGTCTACACGACCACGCCCAAGAAGCCGAACTCGGCGTTGCGTAAGGTCGCCCGTGTCCGGCTCCACAGCGGGATGGAGGTCACCGCCTACATCCCCGGGGTGGGGCACAACCTGCAGGAGCACTCGATCGTCCTGGTTCGTGGCGGCCGAGTGAAGGACCTTCCGGGCGTCCGTTACAAGATCGTCCGCGGGACGCTGGACACCCAGGGTGTCCGCAACCGTAAGCAGGCACGCAGCAAGTACGGAGCGAAGAAGGAGAAGGCCTGATGCCACGCAAGGGCCCGGCTCCCAAGCACGCCGTCGTCATCGATCCGGTCTACGGCTCACCGCTGGTGACAGCGTTGGTCAACAAGGTTCTTCTGAGCGGCAAGAAGTCGCTGGCCGAGCGGATCGTCTACGGCGCGCTCGAGGGTGCTCGGGAGAAGACCGGTAACGACCCCGTGGTCACGCTGAAGCGTGCCCTCGACAACGTCAAGCCGACCCTGGAGGTGCGCAGCCGCCGGGTCGGTGGCGCGACCTATCAGGTCCCGGTCGAGGTGCGGGCGAGCCGGAGCACGACACTCGCGTTGCGCTGGCTGGTGGGCTATGCCCGGCAGCGGCGTGAGAAGACCATGACCGAGCGCCTCATGAACGAGCTGATCGACGCGAGTAACGGTCTCGGCGCGAGCGTGAAACGGCGTGAGGACACCCACAAGATGGCGGAGTCCAACAAGGCCTTCGCCCACTACCGCTGGTAATCGACATGTCTGCTGACATACATGCCGCGTTGGCCTCCACCCGCAACATCGGGATCATGGCCCATATCGACGCGGGCAAGACCACGACCACCGAGCGGATCCTGTTCTACACCGGCGTCAACTACAAGATCGGTGAAGTCCACGACGGCGGCGCCACCATGGACTGGATGGAACAGGAGCAGGAGCGGGGGATCACCATCACCTCCGCAGCCACCACCTGTACGTGGCGGGACCACACCATCAACATCATCGATACCCCGGGCCACGTCGACTTCACGGTCGAGGTGGAGCGTTCGCTGCGGGTCCTCGACGGTGCCGTCGCGGTTTTCGACGCGGTGGCCGGCGTGGAGCCGCAGAGCGAGACCGTCTGGCGCCAGGCCGACCGCTACAACGTCCCGCGGATCGCGTTCGTCAACAAGATGGACCGGGTCGGCGCAGAGTTCCACCGCTGCGTGGACATGATGGTCGACCGGCTTGCCGCGACCCCGGCCGTCATCCAGCTCCCGTGGGGCGTCGAGGCGGACTTCAAGGGCATCATCGACCTGGTCACGATGAAGGGTCTGCTCTGGCACACGGAGGACAAGGGCGCGTCCTTCGAGACCGTCGAGATCCCGCGTGACCACCTTGAGGCTGCCCAGGAGTGGCGGGACAAGCTCGTCGAGACCGTCGCCGAGAACGACGACAGCCTGATGGAGCTCTACCTCGAGGGTGAGGAGCCTTCCGAGGAGCAGCTACGGGCGGCGCTGCGTCGGGCGACCCTGTCCGGTGCGGTGAATCCGGTCCTGTGCGGGTCGGCGTTCAAGAACAAGGGCGTGCAGCCCATGCTCGACGCCGTCGTCGACTTCCTCCCGAGCCCGATGGACATCGGCACCACCGTCGGCCACGCGATGGGCAGCGAGGAGACCGAGGTCTCCCGGGAACCAGTCGAGAACGAGCCGTTCTCCGCGCTCGCCTTCAAAATCATGACTGACCCGTACGTCGGAAAGCTGACCTACATCCGGGTCTACTCGGGACGTCTCACCGCCGGCTCCCCGGTGCTGAACTCGACGAAGGACCGCAAGGAGCGGATCGGCCGCATCCTCCAGATGCACGCCAACCACCGTGAGGACCGCGAGGGTGCCGGCGCCGGTCAGATCGTGGCCGTCGTGGGCTTGAAGAACACCACGACCGGTGACACGCTCTGCGACCCGAACAGCCCGATCATTCTTGAGTCGATGACCTTCCCGGCCCCGGTCATCAGTGTCGCGATCGAGCCGAAGACCAAGGCCGACCAGCAGAAGTTGGGCACCGCCATCGGCCGCCTCGCCGAGGAGGACCCGACCTTCCAGGTCCGGACCGACGAGGAGACCGGTCAGACGATCATCGCGGGCATGGGCGAGCTGCACCTTGACGTGCTCGTCGACCGGATGCGCCGCGAGTTCGGGGTCACCGCCAACGTCGGTAAGCCCCAGGTCGCCTACCGGGAGACCATCCGGCGCAAGGTCGAGAAGGTCGACTACACCCACAAGAAGCAGACCGGTGGCTCGGGGCAGTACGCCCGGGTGATTATCAATCTTGAGCCTTCCGGCGGTGACGGCGGTGGTTACGAGTTCGCGAACAAGGTCACCGGTGGTCGCATCCCGCGTGAGTACATCCCGTCGGTCGATGCTGGGTGCCAGGAGGCGATGGAGTTCGGCGTGCTCGCCGGCTACCCCCTCGTCGACGTGAAGGTGACCCTCACCGACGGGCAGTACCACGATGTCGACTCGTCCGAGCTCGCCTTCAAGATCGCCGGTTCGATGGCCTTCAAGGAGGCGGCACGCAAGGCCGACCCGGTGCTGCTTGAGCCGATGATGGCGGTCGAGGTCACCACACCCGAGGACTACATGGGTGATGTGATCGGCGACCTGAACTCGCGGCGTGGGCAGATCCAGGCCATGGACGAGCGGTCCGGCGCGCGCATCGTGAAGGCGATCGTCCCGCTGTCGGAGATGTTCGGCTACGTCGGAGACCTGCGCTCGAAGACATCGGGCCGGGCTGTCTATTCGATGCAGTTCGACTCCTATGCCGAGGTTCCGGCGGGAGTCGCCAAGGAGATCATCGCGAAAGCACGCGGGGAGTGACGGGTGGTCCGGGGGATTGCATCAGGAAGGTCTCCCGGGCCCGACCCGACCACTGATCACTAGTAGGCCACTAGCACGGCACGACACCACCCGTCCTTGGAGGGACACCCGTGGCGAAGCAGAAGTTCGAGCGGAACAAGCCGCATGTCAACATCGGCACCATCGGTCACATCGACCATGGCAAGACCACGCTGACCGCGGCGATCACCAAGGTCCTGCACGACGCGCACCCGGAGCTGAACCCCTTCACGCCGTTCGACCAGATCGACAAGGCGCCGGAGGAGAAGGCCCGCGGGATCACGATCTCGATCGCTCACGTCGAGTACCAGACCGACAACCGGCACTACGCCCACGTCGACTGCCCCGGCCACGCCGACTACATCAAGAACATGATCACCGGTGCCGCCCAGATGGACGGCGCGATCCTGGTCGTGTCGGCGACCGACGGTCCGATGCCGCAGACCAAGGAGCACGTGCTGCTCGCCCGCCAGGTCGGCGTGCCCTACATCGTCGTGGCGCTGAACAAGGCCGACATGGTCGACGACGAGGAAATCCTCGAGCTCGTCGAGCTGGAGGTCCGTGAGCTGCTGAGCTCGTATGAGTTCCCCGGCGACGACGTGCCGGTCGTGCGCGTCTCGGCGCTCAAGGCGCTTGAGGGCGACAAGGAGTGGGGCGCGAAGCTCCTGGAGCTCATGCAGGCTGTCGACGACTCCATTCCGGAGCCGGAGCGTGACATCGACAAGCCCTTCCTCATGCCGATCGAGGACGTCTTCACGATCACTGGCCGTGGCACTGTTGTCACCGGCCGCGTGGAGCGCGGTGTCGTCAAGGTCAGCGAGACCGTTGAGATCGTCGGTATCCGGCCGGATGTCACCACGACGACCGTCACCGGTGTCGAGATGTTCCGCAAGCTGCTCGACGAGGGGCGCGCCGGAGACAACGTCGGCCTGCTCCTGCGCGGTGTGAAGCGCGAGGACGTCGAGCGTGGCCAGGTCGTCACCAAGCCCAAGTCGATCACGCCGCACACCAACTTCGAGGCGCAGGTCTACATCCTCAGCAAGGACGAGGGTGGTCGCCACACGCCGTTCTTCAATAACTACCGTCCGCAGTTCTACTTCCGGACGACCGACGTGACCGGCGTGGTGACCCTTCCTGAGGGCACCGAGATGGTCATGCCGGGCGACAACACCGAGATGACGGTCGAGCTCATCCAGCCGATCGCCATGGAGGACGGCCTGCGGTTCGCCATCCGTGAGGGTGGCCGGACCGTCGGCGCCGGTCGCGTCACCAAGATTCTGAAGTAGTCGCCGCGAGCGGCGGGCTTGACGATCCACAAGGATGCGGCTCGCCGCTCGCGCGGTGCACGGACTTGACAACAAGCGGTACATCCGGCGGCAGCTCCGGCCAGGAACGGACCCGGCAGGGCCAGCGAGCCGGACGAGACAGACAGGACAGGCGAAGCCCACCATGGCGGCACAGAAGATCCGCATCCGGCTCAAGGCCTACGACCACGAGATCATCGACAGTTCGGCGCGAAAGATCGTCGAGACGGTGACGCGGACTGGTGCGCAGGTCGCGGGACCGGTGCCGCTGCCGACGGAGAAGAACGTCTACTGCGTGATCCGGTCTCCGCACAAGTACAAGGACAGCCGCGAGCACTTCGAGATGCGCACGCACAAGCGGCTGATCGACATTCTTGACCCGACGCCGAAGACGGTCGACTCGTTGATGCGGCTCGACCTTCCTGCCGGTGTCGACATCGAGATCAAGCTTTAAAGGGGCCGGCGCAGTCATGCTCAATCGCAACTACAGGGGGCTCCTGGGCACGAAGCTCGGGATGACCCAGGTATGGGACGCGAACAACCGTATCGTCCCGGTCACGGTGATCCAGGCCGGGCCGAACGTGGTGACGCAGATCAGGACACCGGATTCGGACGGTTACTCGGCAGTTCAGCTCGGCTACGGTGAAGTCGACCCGCGCCGGGTGACGCAGCCTCTGCGTGGTCACTTCGCGCGGGCCGGGGTACCGCCGCGCCGCCACCTGGTGGAGCTGCGCACGGCGGACGCCGGTAACTACCGGCCCGGCCAGGAGCTGACCGGCGACGTCTTCGCCGCGGGTGCCGTGGTGGACGTGACCGGCACATCCAAGGGCAAGGGTTTCGCCGGTGTGATGAAGCGTCACGGCTTCAAGGGACTGGGCGCAGGCCACGGCGTCGAGCGTAAGCACCGCTCGCCGGGTTCCGTCGGCGGTTGCGCCACCCCGGGCCGCGTCTTCAAGGGCCTGCGGATGGCCGGGCGGATGGGGCACGAGCGGGTCACCACTCCCAGCCTCACGGTGCACGCCGTCGACACCGAACGCGGCTTTCTGCTGATCAAGGGTGCGGTGCCTGGTCCCGACGGTGGTCTGGTGCTCGTCCGCAGCGCGGCGAAGCGCCCCGCGCCGGTGGACTTCGAGCCTGTCACCGAGACGCCCAGCGCCAGCGCCAGCGGCGACGCCGCGACGTCCAGTGAGGAGGTATCGGCATGAGCGCTGCGACAGCGTCGGCGCGCACGCGATCCCGGGATGCCGGGGACGACATCGCGGTGCCGGAGACCCGCACGGTCGTCGTTCACGCTCCCGCGGGCGGCGAGACCGGCAGTGTCGAACTGCCCGGGGCGGTGTTCGATGTCGCGGTGAACGTGCCGCTCATCCATCAGGTGGTGGTGGCTCAGCTCGCCGCGGCGCGACAGGGCACCCACTCCACGCTGACCCGCGGTGAGGTCCGCGGCGGTGGGCGCAAGCCATACCGGCAGAAGGGCACCGGCCGGGCCCGGCAGGGCTCGCTGCGTGCCCCGCAGTTCACCGGTGGCGGCGTCGTCCACGGCCCCAAGCCCCGTTCGTACGACCAGCGCACGCCCAAGAAGATGAAGGCCGCCGCGCTGCGCGGTGCCCTCTCCGACCGGGCGCGCCACAACCGGGTGCATGTCGTGTCCTCACTCGTGGCGGGCGAGACCCCGTCGACGAAGACGGCGCTCACGGCCCTGCGGGCGATCGCGGATACCCGTCACGTGCTGGTGGTCGCGGTCCGAGAGGACGAGCTCACCTGGAAGAGCCTGCGCAACGTTCCTGTTGTGCACCTGCTCGACCCCGGACAGCTCAACACCTACGACGTACTCGTCAGTGACGACGTCGTGTTCACCGAGGGTGCCCTGGCTGCCTTCCTGGCTCGCGCACAGGCGCCGGCCGGGCGCGGGTCGGAAACCACCGACCTCGCCGCCGCGGTGGACATCCTGGGAGCCCAGGAGCCCGCGGCCGGATCCGATGACGACGCGGAAGCCGAGGAGGAAGCCAAGTGATCCCCGACCCGCGTGACGTGATCATCAAGCCGGTCGTCTCCGAGAAGAGTTACGGCCTGCTGGACGAGAACGTCTACACGTTCATCGTCCGCCCGGACGCGAACAAGACCGAGATCAAGATTGCGGTCCAGCAGATCTTCAACGTCCGGGTGACCCGGGTGAACACCATCAACCGTCCGGGCAAGCGCAAGCGCACCAAGGGCGGTTGGGGTCAGCGCAGGTCCACCAAGCGGGCCATGGTCAGCCTGGCGGCCGGGGACTCCATTGAGATCTTCGGAGGCCCCAATGCCTGACGGAATCTCCGGCGTGATCGCGTTTGGCTCGCCAATCACCACGCCGGGATCCAGTGGGATGCCGGGGACGACACAAGCCGACGAGAACGCCGCCAGGCGCCCGCTGGACCTGGCGCGTCGTAGCTCGGATACGGGTAGGTAAACGATGGGTATACGTAGGTACAAGCCGACCACACCGGGACGCCGCGGCTCGAGCGTGGCCGACTTCGTCGAGATCACACGTGACCACCCGGAGAAGTCGCTGGTCCGCCCGCTGCACTCCAAGGGCGGTCGCAACGTCCATGGGCGCATCACCACGCGCCACCAGGGCGGTGGCCACAAGCGCGCCTACCGTCTGATCGACTTCCGGCGGGACAAGGACGGCGTGCCGGCCAAGGTCGCGCACATCGAGTACGACCCGAACCGGACCGCCCGGATCGCCCTGCTCCACTACGCCGACGGCGAGAAGCGTTACATCCTCGCGCCGGTGAAGCTCAAACAGGGTGACACGGTCAGCTCCGGTACGACCGCCGACATCAAGCCCGGCAACGCGCTCCCGCTGCGCAACATCCCGACCGGCACGGTGGTGCATGCCATCGAGCTGCGGCCGGGCGGTGGCGCGAAGATCGCACGCAGTGCGGGCACCAGCGTTCAGCTGGTGGCCAAGGACGGTCCCTTCGCCCAGCTGCGGATGCCTTCGGGTGAGATCCGTAACGTCGACGTCCGCTGCCGCGCCACGGTCGGCGAGGTCGGCAACGCCGAGCAGAGCAACATCAACTGGGGTAAGGCCGGCCGGATGCGCTGGAAGGGTCGTCGTCCCACCGTCCGCGGTGTGGCGATGAACCCGGTCGACCACCCGCACGGTGGTGGCGAGGGCAAGACCTCGGGTGGTCGCCACCCGGTGAACCCGGCCGGTAAGCCCGAGGGCCGCACCCGCAGGACCCGCAAGTCGAGCGACGCGCTGATTGTCCGTCGTCGGAAGCAGAACAGGCGGCGGTAATCATGATGATCCCCACCCGGTGTCACGCGACGCCTGTCCATCGGATCTGAGCAGGAAGGAGGAGACACACGCCATGCCACGTAGCCTTAAGAAGGGCCCGTTCGTCGACGACCACCTGCTCAAGAAGGTGGACCTGCAGAACGCCAAGGGCACGAAGAACGTCATCAAGACCTGGTCGCGGCGCTCGACGGTGATCCCGGACATGCTGGGACACACCATTGCCGTACATGACGGCCGCAAGCACGTCCCGGTGTTCATCACCGAGGGGATGGTCGGTCACAAGCTCGGCGAGTTCGCGCCGACCAGGACGTTCCGCGGTCACATCAAGGAAGACCGGAGGTCACGCCGTGGCTGACGATCTCGTCGACGGGCTCACCCGGTCCGGGTTGTCCGGCGCGAAGGCGTCGGCCCGCTACGTCCGGGTGTCGCCGACCAAGGCGCGCCGGGTCGTCGACCTGGTCCGTGGCCGGTCGGCCGGCGAAGCCCTCGACATCCTCCGGTTCGCCCCGCAGGCAGCCAGCGAGGACGTCTTCAAGGTGGTCGCGAGCGCGGTGGCGAACGCCGAGCACAACCACGGCCTGGACCCGTCCACGCTCTGGGTGGGTGAGGCCTATGTCGACGAGGGGCCGACGCTCAAGCGCATCCGTCCGCGGGCACAAGGCCGTGCCTATCGCATCCGCAAGCGGACCAGCCACATCACGGTCGTCGTGGAGAGCCGGCAGCCGGTTGCGACGCAGAGTGCAGGGAGGGCCCGGTAGTGGGACAGAAGGTCAACCCGCACGGGTTCCGGCTCGGGATCACTTCGGAGTTCACTTCCCGCTGGTACGCCGACAAGCAGTACAAGGCGTACGTCGGCGAGGACGTGAAGATCCGTAAGATGATGTCCCGGGGTATGGAGCGTGCGGGAATCAGCCGGGTCGACATCGAGCGCACCCAGGGACGGCTGCGGGTGGACATCCACACCGCCCGTCCCGGGATCGTCATCGGACGCCGTGGCGCCGAGGCCGACCGCATCCGCGGTGACCTCGAGAAGCTGACCGGTAAGCAGGTCCAGCTCAACATCCTCGAGGTGAAGAACCCTGAGGTGGACGCCCAGCTTGTCGCGCAGGGCGTGGCGGAGCAGCTGTCCAGCCGGGTGAGTTTCCGGCGGGCGATGCGCAAGGCCATGCAGTCGGCGATGAAGGGCGGCGCCAAGGGCATCCGGGTGCAGTGCTCGGGACGCCTCGGCGGTGCCGAGATGAGCCGGTCGGAGTTCTACCGCGAGGGTCGGGTGCCGCTGCACACGCTGCGCGCGGACATCAACTACGGGTTCTACGAGGCCCGGACGACCTTCGGTCGTATCGGGGTCAAGGTCTGGATCTACAAGGGCGACGTCGTGCAGAGCCGCGCGGAGCGGGAGGCGCAGGAGGCACTTCAGCGCCAGCACCGCCGGGAGCGCCCACGCCGTGGGCCGCGTTCCGGATCGTCGGGTACCACCACGGGTGGCACCGACGCCGGTCGTGCCGCGGCGCGGCAGGGCGAGCGGCGTGGCCGCGGCGGCGGTGGCGGCGGGGGCGGTGGCGGTGGGGAAACGGCTGGGAGCACTCCCGCTGAGGTTCCTTCCGCGCCGGGTACCGCTGCCTCCACGCCTGAGGACGTCGTCCCCGCGGCACCGGTTGCGGCTCCGGCCGACACCGCCACGGCCGCTGGTGGGGCCGCGCAGGAGACGGAGGGCTAGGACGATGCTGATTCCCCGCAAGGTCGCACACCGCAAGCAGCACCACCCCGGTCGTGGCGGTGCGGCCAAGGGCGGCACCAGGCTCGCGTTCGGCGAGTTCGGTATTCAGGCGCTCGAGCCCGCCTATGTGACCAACCGGCAGATCGAGTCGGCGCGTATCGCGATGACCCGTCACATCCGTCGTGGTGGCAAGGTCTGGATCAACATCTATCCGGATCGTCCGCTGACGAAGAAGCCGGCCGAGACCCGGATGGGTTCCGGCAAGGGCTCGCCCGAATGGTGGATCGCCAACGTCAAGCCGGGACGCATGATGTTCGAGCTGTCCGGTGTGACCGAGCCGGTCGCACGGGAGGCGATGCGGCGTGCCATCCACAAGCTTCCGATGAAATGCCGGTTCGTGACCCGCGAGGGAGGTGCGTGATGGCGACCGCGACCGCGGACGAGCTACGGGCACTGTCCGGGCAGGACCTGGTGGACAAGCTGCGCGAGGCCAAGGAGGAGCTGTTTAACCTCCGTTTCCAGGCAGCGACCGGTCAGCTCACCAACAACCGTCGCCTGCAGGCGGTCCGCCGCGACATCGCGCGCATCTACACGGTGCTGCGCGAGCGTGAGCTGGGCCTCACCGACGATCCGGAACTCGTCGGCGCCGGCGTGGCGGTGGCAGTTGACGGCGTCGAGCAGCCGCAGACAACGGAACGGGCGTGAGTGGGATGACAATGGACGACACCCCGAAGGCGGACGGCGCGGCGACGGCGGGCGAGACGACCGGTCGTGGCTTCCGTAAGGTCCGCGAGGGCCTGGTGGTCAGCGACAAGATGGCCAAGACGGTCGTGGTCGCAGTGGAGGACCGGGTCCAGCACCCGCTCTACAGGAAGACGATCAGGCGCACCAAGAAGGTCAAGGCGCACGACGAGAACAGCACCACCGGTGTCGGCGACCGGGTCCTGCTCATGGAGACCCGACCGTTGTCGGCGACGAAGCGCTGGCGCGTGGTGGAGATCCTGGAGAAGGCCAAGTAGGCGGCGCAGGGAGCAGAACGGCCGAGGGCGGCGTTGCGCATTAGTTCTGCGCCGCCGGAGGCCCCGAGAAGAGCAGGACGGCCAAGGGCGGCGCAATCATCTTTTGCGTCGCAGGCACGCCTGGTAGTGGTCTAGCGAGCCGGCCGCCGGCAGGCGGGCGCCGACGCAGTTCGGGAGCGGGAAGTGATCCAGCAGGAGTCGCGACTTCGGGTCGCCGACAACACGGGTGCCAGGGAACTGCTGTGCATCCGGGTACTCGGTGGTTCGGGGCGTCGTTATGCCGGTATCGGCGACATCATCGTCGGGACCGTGAAGGATGCCCTGCCCGGGGCCGGCGTCAAGCGCGGTGACGTGGTCAAGGCGGTCGTCGTACGTACTACCAAGGAGCGCAGGCGTCCCGACGGTTCCTACATCCGTTTTGACGAGAACGCCGCCGTGCTCATCCGGGACGGCGGCGACCCTCGGGGCACGCGCATCTTCGGGCCGGTTGGCCGCGAGCTGCGTGACAAGAAGTTCATGAAGATTATTTCGCTGGCGCCGGAGGTGCTGTGACCGTGGCCGGAATGAAGATCAAGAAAGGTGACACGGTCCAGATCGTGACGGGCAAGGACCGCGGTCTCAAGGGGAAGGTCATCAAGGCGTTCCCCACGGAGAACAAGGTGCTCGTCGAGGGCGCGAACCGGATCACCAAGCACACCCGGGTGAACACCTCCGCCCGTGGCTCGCAGTCCGGTGGGATCATCACCCAGGAAGCGCCCATCCACGTCAGCAATGTCATGATTGTGGACCCGTCAGACGGCCGTCCGACCCGGATCGGCTACCGCATCAACGACGACGGCACGAAGGTGCGGATTTCCCGCCGTACCGGCGCCGAGCTGTAGGGATCGAAATGACTACTACCACCGAATCCCGCCCGCTTCCGAGGCTCAAGCAGCGGTACCGCGAAGAGATCGCGACGGGCCTGCGCGATCAGTTCAAGTACGCCAACGTGATGCAGATCCCGACCGTGGTCAAGGTCGTCGTCAACATGGGCGTCGGTGACGCGGCTCGGGACGCGAAGCTGATCGACGGGGCGCTGCGGGACCTGACCTCGATCACGGGTCAAAAGCCGGCTGTCCGGCGGGCCAAGAAGTCCATCGCGCAGTTCAAACTGCGGGAGGGAATGCCCATCGGCGCGAAGGTCACCCTGCGCGGCGACCGGATGTGGGAGTTCCTGGACCGGCTGGTCTCGGTCGCGCTCCCACGCATCCGCGACTTCCGCGGGCTGGCCCCGAAGCAGTTCGACGGCTCGGGCAACTACACCTTCGGCGTGATCGAGCAGTCGATCTTCCATGAGATCGACATCGATCGTATCGATCGGATCCGCGGCATGGACATCACGGTTGTCACGACCGCTACCACCGATGACGAGGGCCGGGCGCTGCTGCGGGCGCTGGGCTTCCCCTTCCGGGAAAGCTAGGGAACAAAGGCGGTGGGGGGATTTCCCCCACCGCCGGAGGCCGGGAGAGACAAGGCAGATGGCGAAGAAAGCACTTATTGAGAAGGCGATCCGTAAGCCGAAGTTCGGCGTCCGCGGATACACCCGTTGCCAGCGCTGCGGACGTCCGCGGTCGGTCTACCGGGCGTTCGGCCTGTGCCGGGTCTGCCTGCGGCAGATGGCGCATCGCGGCGAGCTTCCGGGCGTCACGAAGAGCTCGTGGTAGCCGAACCAGCACCCCGCCAAAGACGGTGCGATCATGGTTTTTCGCACCGTCGGAGGCGATCGGTAACGTGAAACATGCTCACATCCACCCGTTCGCGGCAGGCCCTGTACCGGTGGTCCGGGGAACCGTCGCGAGGAAGGCTTCAGCCCCATGACGATGACAGATCCGATCGCGGACATGCTGACCCGTGTCCGCAATGCCAACCGGGCATACCACGACCGGGTGGTGATGCCGAACAGCAAGATCAAAACACATATCGCGGAGATCCTCCAGCAGGAGGGTTACATCGCCGGATGGCACGTCGAGGAGGCGCCGGAGGGCGTCGTCGGCGCGTCCCTCATCGTGGAGCTGAAGTACGGACCAAATCGGGAGCGGTCCATCGCCGGGGTGAAGCGCATCAGCAAGCCCGGGCTGCGGGTCTACGCAAAGGCGACCAACCTGCCCAAGGTGCTCGGTGGTCTCGGCGTGGCGATCATCTCCACCTCCTCGGGTCTGCTGACCGACAGGCAGGCCCACAAGCGCGGAGTAGGCGGGGAAGTCCTCGCCTTCGTCTGGTAGGGGTTGCGCGATGTCACGTATCGGACGTCTACCGATTCCGGTGCCCAGCGGCGTGGATATCTCTGTCGAGGGCTCCGAAATCGTCGTCAAGGGCCCGAAGGGCACTCTCAACCACTCCGTGGTCGAACCAATCATCGTCAGCACCGAGGACGGGCAACTGATTGTCAGCCGTCCGGACGACGACCGGCGCTCGCGAGCGTTGCACGGCCTCACCCGGACGCTGGTCGCGAACATGGTGACCGGTGTGACAGCGGGCTACTCCAAGACTCTTGAGATCGTCGGTGTCGGTTACCGCGTGCAGGCCCGGGGCTCGGACCTGGAGTTCGCGCTCGGCTTCAGCCACCCGGTCCCGGTGAAGGCGCCGGACGGTATCCGGTTCGAGGTCCAGACACCGACCCGTTTCGTTGTCCACGGGATCGACAAGCAGCAGGTCGGTGAGGTGGCAGCCAAGATCCGACGGCTCCGCAAACCCGATCCGTACAAGGGCAAGGGCGTGCGGTACCAGGGCGAGGTCGTCCGCCGCAAGGTCGGCAAGTCCGGGAAGTAGGGGAACGGATCATGGCTGTCAGTGTCAGCGCCCAGCGGCGCACGGCGAAGCTTCGCCGGCACACGCGGGTACGCAAGAAGGTGTCGGGCACGCCCGCCCGCCCGCGGCTCGTGGTCACCCGCTCGGCCCGCCACATCTACGCCCAGGTCGTGGACGACCTCGCCGGCCACACTCTCGTGTCAGCGTCCACGTTGGACGCCTCGCTGCGGACCGAGGACGGCGACAAGACCGCACACGCGAGGGCTGTCGGCCAACTGGTCGCGGAGCGTGCCCGGGATGCCGGGATCACCGCGGTGGTGTTCGACCGTGGTGGTCGGACCTACCACGGGCGGATCGCGGCGCTCGCGGACGCCGCCAGGGAAGGTGGGCTCGACTTCTGATGTCCCGACTTCTCATGCGCGGAAACTCAACGAACAGGGAGATTCACTGATGCCAGGCCAGCAGCGCCGCGGAGGCGGCTCCGGCGGCTCGGACCGTCGGGAACGCCGCGACCGCCAGGGCGGCGGTCCGGCGCAGGACAAGAACGCCTACGTCGAGCGTGTCGTCGCCATCAACCGGGTGGCGAAGGTGGTCAAGGGCGGTCGGCGGTTCAGCTTCACGGCGCTCGTCGTGGTCGGGGACGCGGACGGGACCGTAGGTGTCGGGTACGGCAAGGCCAAGGAGGTGCCGGCCGCCATCGCCAAGGGGGTGGAGGAGGCCAAGAAGCACTTCTTCAAGGTGCCGCGGATCGGTTCGACCATCCCGCACCCGATCCAGGGCGAGGCCGCGGCGGGCGTCGTCCTGCTCAAGCCGGCCTCGCCGGGTACCGGGGTCATCGCCGGTGGTCCGGTTCGCGCGGTGCTGGAGTGCGCGGGCGTCCACGACGTCCTGTCGAAGTCGCTCGGCTCGTCGAACCCCATCAACATCGTGCACGCCACCGTCGCCGCGCTGCGCGGCCTGATGCGGCCCGAGGAGATCGCGGCTCGCCGTGGCCTGCCCATCGAGGATGTGGCGCCGCCGGCGATGTTGCGAGCCCGAGCCGCCGGGGCCGGTGTGTGATGACTCGCCTGAAGATCACACAGATTCGGTCCGGGATCGGTGGGACACGCAACCAGCGGGAGACGCTGCGCACCCTCGGTCTGCGTCGGATCAATGCAACGACCGAACGTGATGACCGTCCGGAAGTGCGTGGCATGATCGCAACCGTGACGCATCTCGTCAAGGTCGAGGAGGTGAACGAATGAGCAACCCGACCAGGGAAGTCGATGCCGAGGCGTCCGACGCCCCGCGTGGGCGCGGTCTCAAGGTCCACCACCTGAAGCCCGCGCCGGGTGCGCACAAGGCCAAGGCCCGGGTGGGCCGTGGCGAGGGCTCCAAGGGTAAGACCGCGGGTCGTGGCACCAAGGGGTCCAAGGCGCGCAAGCAGGTCCCGGTCCGCTTCGAGGGTGGGCAGATGCCGCTGCACATGCGGGTGCCCAAGCTCAAGGGGTTCAGGAACCGGTTCCGCACCGAGTACCAGGTTGTGAACGTCGCCACTCTTGCCGAGCTGTTCCCGGCCGGTGGCGCGATCGGCGTGGACGAGCTGGTGGAAGCCGGCGCGGTCCGCCGCAAGACCCTGGTGAAGGTCCTGGGCGACGGGGAGATCGGTGTGGCCCTGACCGTAAGCGCTCATGCGTTCTCCGCTTCCGCGCGGGAGAAAATCCTCGCGGTCGGCGGCAGCGTCGTCGAGATCTGAGCGCTACCGCCAGGCTACCCCTGACCCTGACCATAGCTCCCCGACATGTCGGGGAGCTATGTCCGTGATACTGCCGGCTCCGGAGGTGGACGACGGTCCTACCACCTCCGGAGCCCTGATGTCGGACGCTGCCGCGGGTCCATGTCGGGACGAGTGGACCGTCTCTACTGTTACAGTCGGCACACCGCGCACCGCCGGTCCTATGTTCGGTCGGGACAGTTGTCCACCGAGTGCGTTTGCCGTGACGATCAGCAGGAGGAGTCGTGCTCACCGCCTTCACACGGGCCTTCCGCACGCCCGACCTGCGTAAGAAGCTGCTCTTTACGTTCGGGATCATCGTTCTCTTCCGGTTCGGCAGCGTAATGCCGTCGCCCGGGGTCTCGACTGCCGCGGTCAACAAGTGCCTGTCGTCCGCGAGTGCCGCCAGCAGCAACGTCTATTCGCTGATCAATCTTTTCAGCGGTGGCGCCCTTCTGCAGCTCTCCATCTTCGCGCTGGGCATCATGCCCTACATCACCTCCAGCATCATCATCCAGTTGCTGGTGGTGGTCATTCCGCGTCTCGAGCAGCTGAAGAAGGAAGGCACCTCCGGCGAGCAGAAGCTCACGCAGTACACCCGCTATCTGACGATCGCCCTGGGCGTGCTTCAGGCGACCGGCATCGTTGCGCTGGCCCGCAGTGGCAATCTCTTCCCGGGCTGCTCCTCGGCGATCATTCCGGATACGAGCCTGTTCCGGATCTCGGTCATCGTCATCACGATGACCGCTGGCACCGCGGTCATCATGTGGTTGGGCGAGCTGATCACGGGTCGCGGTGTCGGTAACGGAATGTCCATTCTGATTTTCACTTCGATCGCGGCGGCACTGCCCTCCCAGGGGACCCGGATCCTCCAGGTCGCAGGTGGTGTGGTCTTCACCCTCATCTGCCTGCTGGGGCTCGCGATCGTGGTGTTCGTGGTGTTCGTCGAGCAGTCGCAGCGACGTATCCCGGTGCAGTACGCCAAGCGCCTTATCGGTCGCAGGATGTACGGCGGTACGTCCACCTATCTGCCGATCAAGGTCAACCAGGCCGGCGTCATCCCGGTGATCTTTGCATCCTCGCTGCTCCAGCTCCCGCAACTGCTCGGACAGGTCTGGAAGAACACCACGTTCCAGGACTTCGAACAGCGCTACCTTGCTCGTGGCGATCATCCGCTGTACCTCATCATCTATGCCGGTCTGATCATTTTCTTCACCTACTTCTACGTGGCCATCACTTTCAACCCGACGGAGGTGGCGGATAACATGAAGAAGTACGGCGGCTTCATCCCCGGCATCCGACCCGGCCGACCGACCGCGGAGTACCTCGACCGGGTCCTGTCCCGGATCACCCTTCCCGGTTCGCTCTTCCTCGGCGTCATTACCGTCCTGCCGCTGGCGCTGCTCAACCTCACCAAACAGCAGCCGTTCCCGTTCGCAGGCACATCGGTTCTGATCATCGTGGGTGTGGGGCTGGAGACCGTCAAACAGATCGAAAGCCAGCTCATGCTCCGCAATTACGAAGGTTTTCTGCGGTAGTGCGCCTCGTACTGGTCGGACCGCCGGGTGCCGGCAAGGGCACCCAGGCCGCGTTCATCGCCCAGGCGCGGTCGATTCCGAAGATCTCAACCGGAGACATATTTCGGGCGAACGTACGCGAAGGCACCGAACTGGGAGTGCTCGCGAAGCGTTTCATGGATGCCGGTGATCTTGTTCCTGACGAGATCACCATCGGCATGGTGCGCAACCGGCTGGCCGAGGAGGACGCAGCCAAGGGCTTCCTGCTTGACGGGTTCCCCCGCAACGTGCCCCAGGCCGAGGTCCTCGGCCAGATGCTGGAGGGGATGGGAACCCGCCTCGACGTCGTTCTGGAGCTTGTTGTCGACGACGACGAGGTGGTCCGGCGCCTGTCCGGTCGGCGGACGTGCCGCAACTGTGGCCACATCTGGCACGTCGACTTCGATCCACCCGCACTGGAAGGCATTTGCGACCGCTGCAGCGGCGACCTCTTCCAGCGGGACGACGATCGTTCGGAGACGGTCCGCCACCGTCTTGAGGTGTATGCCGAGCAGACCTCGCCCCTGGTCGCCTACTACGCCGCGAAGGGCCTGCTGATCGGTCTCGACGCGACAGGCCCGGTGGACAACGTCACGGACCGGGCTCTCGACGCCCTGCGGCATTACGCAAGCTGACGAGGGGCATCCCATGTCCGGGATGCATCCGGTCTGCGGACATGCCGCCTGTCCGACAGGCAGACTTGGGCGATGCGGTGCGATCGGATTTTCCGCGCGTCGCCGGCGGCTTAAAAGGGTTATAGGGCACTAGGGATACGGACCGGGGCGACGAGCGTGGCGCGACGAGAGCATGTCCAGATCAAGACCGACAGTGAGATCGCGAAGATGCGGGTGGCGGGACTCGTCGTCGCGCGCACCCTGGAGAAGCTGCGCGCGGCGGTCGAACCCGGTATCAGCACGGCTGATCTCGACGCCGTCGCGGAGAAGGCGATCCGGGACGATGGCGCCATCCCCTCCTTCAAGGGCTACCAGGGTTTCCCGGCCACGATCTGCACATCCGTGAACAACGAGGTCGTACACGCCATCCCGCGGCGCAAACGGGTGCTTCGTGAGGGAGACCTCATCTCCATCGACTGCGGCGCGATCGTGGATGGCTGGCACGGCGATGCCGCGATCACAGTTCCGGTGGGTGCGGTACCTCAGCAGCTCCTCGACATGACCGAGGCGTGCGAGCAGGCGCTCTGGCGGGGTCTGGCAGCCGCCCAGCTGGGCGGGAAGCTCACCGACATCTCGGCGGCGGTGGAACGCTACGTTCGTCCGCAGGGGTACGGGATTGTGGACCACTACGGCGGTCACGGGATCGGAACCGAGATGCACCAGCCGCCGCACGTCCTCAACCACGGTCGACCCGGCCGGGGGATCCGCCTGGTCGAAGGCGTTGCGCTGGCGATCGAACCGATGATCACAATGGGTCGGCCGGATACCGCGGTTCTTGAGGACGACTGGACCGTGGTCACCGCGGACGGCTCCTGGGCCGCCCACACCGAGCACACGGTCGCGGTGACCACGCGGGGGCCATGGGTGCTGACGGCGTTGGACGGCGGCGCCGGGAAGTTCGCCGAGCTGGGCGTTGCCTGCGGCCAACCTGCTCAGACCTCCGCAGCCTGATCGTCGGCCGGCCGGTTCGATCATTCGCCGGTGTGGCGGGGCCAACGATCGGGTCGGGGGATGGAGCCAAGTTGGCCCTTGACGTAAGGGCCACGTACACTCAGGAGCCGACGGTTAGCGGGCGTTGAGGTTCGTCCGTGTCCACCGTTGGATACCCCGAAGGCAGGACAGCGGAGGACATGCCGAAGAAGGACGGGGCCATCGAGATCGAGGGCCGAGTTGTGGAGCCACTCCCGAACGCGATGTTCCGGGTTGAGCTTCAGAACGGTCATCGGGTTCTGGCCCACATCAGTGGCAAGATGCGTCAGCACTACATCCGAATCCTTCCGGAGGACCGGGTGGTCGTCGAGCTGTCGCCGTACGACCTGTCCCGCGGTCGGATCGTCTACCGCTACAAGTAACCGACCTGGTCAACGACGACGCGACCTGCGTCGCGTCGTCGGCGCCAGGGATCCCAGCCATCCGCACGCGCGCCCCAGCGGCTGCGCAAGGAGGTTCGTGCAGCCGTGAAGGTCAAGCCGAGCGTGAAGAAGATCTGCGACAAGTGCAAGGTGATCCGTCGCCATGGTCGAGTGATGGTCATCTGCGACAACCTGCGCCACAAGCAGCGCCAGGGCTGACGGTTCCACTCCACGGCAGGCAGGGACGTTTCCGGCCGGCGGGGTATCCGAACACGCTCATCAAAGCGTCACCAGGCCGCGTTACGTGGCAGTCACCCCCGGTCGGAGGCCGGGGCCCGCTCCGGCGAACACCTCGCCGTGACGGGACGGGGACGCTCAAGACCTCCGGTACAGGAAGGAAACACCTGGTATGGCACGCCTCTCCGGCGTAGACCTCCCCCGCGAGAAGCGGATCGAGGTCGCTCTCACCTACATCTTCGGAATCGGCCGGAGCCGTTCTCTGGAGACCCTCGCCGCGACCGGGGTCAACCCCGATACACGGGTTCGTGACCTGGCCGACGAGGAGGTCGTCAGGCTCCGGGAGTGGATCGACGCGAACTACCGGGTCGAGGGTGACCTGCATCGGGAGGTGCGTCAGGACATCCGCCGGAAGATGGAGATCGGTTGCTACCAGGGCCTGCGGCACCGGCGGAACCTTCCCGTCCACGGTCAGCGGACCCACACCAACGCGCGTACCCGCAAGGGCCCGCGTCGTGCCATCGCGGGCAAGAAGAAGGCCGGTAAGAAGTAGTCAGCGGCCTCCGGCCGGTGTAGCCAGTACTGGTTGTCACCACCGGGCCCTGACCGACTACCTCGCAAACGGAGATCACGAACACATATGCCACCAAAGACGCGTGCCGCCGGAGTCAAGAAGGTCCGGCGCAAAGAAAAGAAGAACGTCGCGCACGGCCACGCCCACATCAAGAGCACCTTCAACAACACGATCGTGTCGATCACCGACCCCAGCGGGAATGTGATCTCCTGGGCGAGTGCCGGGCATGTCGGGTTCAAGGGCTCCCGGAAGTCGACTCCATTCGCCGCGCAGATGGCGGCGGAGAACGCCGCCCGTAAGGCGCAGGAGCACGGAATGCGCAAGGTCGACGTCTTCGTCAAGGGCCCGGGTTCGGGTCGGGAGACGGCGATCCGGTCGCTGCAGGCTGCCGGCCTTGAGGTCGGAGCCATCCAGGACGTGACCCCGACCCCGCACAACGGCTGCCGGCCGCCCAAGCGACGGAGGGTGTGATAGTTGGCGCGAAGAGCGTCATAGTCACGTCACCTTTGGTTGGGTTCGCGCCAGCAGAACAAGGGCTTAGGCCTCGGGTGGCGCGAGAAAAATCATCATCGCGCCATCTTTGGCCGAAAGGGAGAGAAGGACAAGCATGGCCCGCTACACCGGCGCGGACTGCAAGCGCTGCCGCCGTGAGAAGACGAAGCTGTTCCTCAAGGGCAGCAAGTGCGAGTCGCCGAAGTGCCCGATCGAGATCCGGCCGTACCCCCCGGGTGAGCACGGACGTGGCCGGACCAAGGACTCCGAGTACCTGCTGCAGAAGCGTGAGAAGCAGAAGTGCGCGCGCATCTACGGCATCCTGGAGAAGCAGTTTCGCGGCTACTACGACGAGGCGAACCGCCGCACCGGCAAGACCGGTGACGAACTGCTGAAGATCCTGGAGTCGCGGCTCGACAACGTCGTGTACCGCGCCGGCTTCGCGCCGTCCCGGGACGCCGCGCGCCAGGCTGTCCGCCATGGCCACATCGTGGTCAACGGCGGGAAGGTCGACATCCCCAGCTACCGGGTGAGCGAGAACGACATCGTCGAGATCGCACCCAAGGCACGGGAACTGACCCCGTTCGTCATCGCGCGTGAGACCGCGGGCCAGCGCACCGTCCCGGCCTGGCTGGAGGTCATCCCCAGCCAGCTTCGGGTGCTGGTGCACTCCCTGCCGGCCCGCCAGGTGATCGACACGCAGGTCCAGGAGCAGCTCATCGTCGAGTTGTACTCCAAGTAGTCCAGACTGGAACCGAAGTAGGCACGACGTGGGCGGGGTGGACAGAGGCCCCGCGCACGGGCTCCGTTCGGAGCCGAAGCCACGGCGTCATATGGCGGTCGCCGTGTTGGGAAGGATGTAACGATGCTCATCGCACAGCGTCCGACGCTGGTCGAGGAACCGATCTCGGAGTTCCGCTCGCGGTTCATCATTGAGCCGCTTGAGCCGGGATTCGGCTACACCCTCGGCAACTCGCTGCGGCGCACCCTGTTGTCCTCCATCCCCGGTGCGGCGGTCACCAGCATCCGCATCGACGGGGTGCTGCACGAGTTCTCCACCGTCCCCGGTGTCAAAGAGGACGTCACCGACCTGATCCTGAACCTGAAGGAACTGGTCGTGAGCTCCGAGAACGACGACCCGACCGTGATGTACCTGCGCAAGCAGGGCCCGGGAGTCGTGTCGGCGGCCGACATCGCGCCGCCGGCAGGTGTGGAGGTCCACAGCCTGGATCTGCTGCTGGCAACCCTCAACGAAAAGGGCAAGCTCGAGATCGAGCTGACCGTCGAGCGGGGTCGGGGCTATGTCAGCGCCACCCAGAACAAGCAGCCGGGTCAGGAGATCGGTCGGATCCCGGTGGACTCGATCTACTCTCCGGTACTCAAGGTCACTTACAAGGTCGAAGCGACCCGTGTCGAGCAGCGGACGGACTTCGACCGGTTGATCGTGGACGTGGAGACCAAGCAGTCGATTTCCCCGCGGGACGCGATGGCCAGCGCAGGTAAGACCCTGGTCGGGCTGTTCGGGCTCGCGCAGGAACTGAACGCCGAGGCGGAGGGCGTCGACATCGGCCCGTCCGCGGCGGACGCGGCGCTCGCCGCGGATCTGGCGTTGCCGATCGAGGAGATGGACCTGACCGTCCGCTCCTACAACTGCCTCAAGCGTGAGGGCATCCACACGATCGGTGAGCTGGTGTCCCGCAGCGAGGCGGACCTGCTCGACATCCGTAACTTCGGGCAGAAGTCGATCGACGAGGTCAAGACGAAACTCGCCGCGATGGGTCTGCAGCTCAAGGACTCCCCGCCCGGCTTCGATCCGCGACAGGCCGTCGACACCTACGGCACCGACACGTACACCGCCCCGTTCAGCGATCCGGCTGACGACGGCGCGGAGTTCGTCGAGACCGAGCAGTACTGAACACATCCGGCCAAAGGCGGCGCGATGATGGTTGTTGGCGCCGCCGGAGGCCTACCAGGTGGTAGATAGGGCCAAAGGCGGCGCGATGATGGTTGTTGGCGCCGCCGGAGGCCTTGAGAACCTACGCCGGTGGGTGGCCTGGTCCGCGTCTGTGCGGGCGCCAGGTCACCCATGGCAAACCGTGGCGTCCGTACAACGCTGACGGACAGCGAAAGGATCGAGGAGCACCTGTCATGCCCACGCCTTCCAAGGGCCCCCGGCTCGGCGGCAGCCCCGCTCACGAGCGGCTGTTGCTGGCCAACCTCGCCACCGCGCTGTTCGAGCACGGCGGCATCACCACGACCGAGACCAAGGCGAAGCGGCTGCGTCCGTATGCCGAACGACTGGTCACCTTCGCCAAGCGCGGTGACCTGGATTCCCGTCGTCGCGTGTTGAGGGTCGTTCGTGACAAGTCCGTCGTGCACGTCCTGTTCACGGAGATCGGTCCCCGTTACGCGGACCGCGACGGCGGTTACACCCGCATCGTGAAACTTGGCCCGCGCAAGGGTGACAACGCTCCGCTGGCGCGTATCGAACTGGTCGAGGCACTGACCGTCGCGCAGGAGGCGGTCGGGGAGGCGGAGCGGGCCCGTGGCAGCCGCTTCATCTCCCGCCGGCGACCGACCGGCGCTACCGCCGAGGCCGCTGCCGATCTCGCGAAGGAGTCGCCGACCGCGGCCGCGGTGGCCGCGCAGGCCGAGGCTGCCAAGGTCGCCGAAAGCGATTCCGCCGTCGAGAGCGATGTGGCCGTCGAGGGGCAGGCCGGCTCGGTGGAGCAGGCTGCCGTCGACGAAACCGGTACATCTACAACCGACTGACAGACACTCACCTCGCGCAAGCCCACCATCCGCTGGAGGATGGTGGGCTTCGTGTTTCGTACAGCGCAGCCATGATGATCATGGCCGTGTTTCCGTGTGCTCCGCACCTTGCAGGACTATGTGACCCGAAACCGTGTGACCCGAATTGCCGGGATGCCGTGAGCGGACCCGATGGGCTGCAACGCCTGCGCCTCGACCTGGCCTACGACGGGACGCTGTTCGCGGGCTGGGCACGCCAGCCTGGGCAGCGGACTGTCCAGGGCGACGTCGAGGACGCCCTGATGCGGGTGGCGCGGCTGCCCGCGGTCCGGCTCACGGTTGCCGGGCGTACCGATGCGGGTGTCCATGCGCACGGCCAGGTGGCTCATGTCGACATTCCGGACGACGTTCCACTCGGCGGGCTGGCTCGCCGGCTCAACGGTGTTCTGGACCGGGCGGTGCGGATCACGGGCCTGGCGCCGGCTCCGCAGGGATTCGACGCCCGTTTTTCGGCGTTGTCCCGGCGCTATGTCTACCGGATCGGGGACGCGCCCTACGGCGTCGACCCGCTCCGGCGCCATGACACGTTGGCGTGGCCGCGCCCGCTGGATGCCGAGCGGATGCGCTACGCGGCGCTCGCACTGCTGGGGGAGCATGATTTCGGCGCGTTCTGCAGACGCAGGGAGGGCGCGACGACGGTGCGGACGCTGCTGCGCCTTGACGTCGCGCGGGTTCGCGACAGCGTGGTGACCGCGGATGTGGAAGCGGACGCCTTCTGCCACTCGATGGTCAGGGCACTGGTCGGGGCACTGCTGGCGGTGGGGGAGGGCCGTCGGCCCATGGAGTGGCCGGCGCGGGTCCTCGCCCGTGGCATCCGAGACCCGGCGGTCACGGTTGCCCCGCCGCACGGGCTCACCCTTGTCGAGGTCCGTTACCCACCGGACACCGATCTCGCCGCTCGTGCGGCTGTGACCCGGGCTGTACGGGTGCCCACGACTTCGTCCGGATAGCCGCGTCCTGACTGCCGAGGGTCCGGGTCCCGGCTGGATGGTGTTCGCCGCGGCCGGCCTCGGCTCAGCGGGGCCCGTGACCGGTCAGGAGGCGTCGCGAGATCGGCTCACTGGCCAGCGTCGACAGGTCGCGGCGGGCGGTGGACAGTGCCGGGTCGGTGGCGGCTCCTTCGCTCCCGTCCGTGTAGGCGAGTTGAAGCACGATCAGGTAATGGCCGCTTACCGCGGCGGCGCGCCAGGAGTTGTCCCCGGTCGGGCTTGTGATCGTCGCGTCCGGGAGGGCACCGGCCGGCAGTGGTAGCGCTGGTACGCCGCCCTTGCCGGCGGTGATCAGGGTTGCCGCGTTCTGGGCGGTGTTCCTGTCGTCCGACACGAGTACGGCAGCCGCTGCGAGTACTCGTCGCCCCGAGGTGTCCGGCTCGCTCAGGTACACGGCGCGTATGAGCTGCCGGCATCTGCTGGCGGACAACGCGGCCTGGAGGTCGCCGGTGAAGCCCGCACAGCTCGAGTCCAACTGGTAGGCAAGCCGTGTGTAGGGATGCAGGTCAAGGGTGATCCGGGGGGAGGAGAAGAACTCCTTGTCCGTCACCGGGTCGGAATCGGTCCGCGCGCTGTCGATGAAATCAGGGCCGGCGACCGCGGCGGTGGTCGCAGCGGTCGAGGGGTTCCCCGGCCGGCGGTGGCTGTCGTTCGTGGCGGTGATCGCGACAGCGGCGATCACCGCGGCCGCGATGGTGCCGGCCACCGCGATCAGCCTGGTGCTGTAGCCCCGGGTTACACCAGAGTCGCCGCGACCGGGGGAACGATCATGATCGTCCGTGTCGGCGGAGGCCTCGGCAGGGGCAACGCCGGTGCTGGTTTCGTCCGGCTCCGCGTGCTGCGAGACGGTTGGTCCCGGGCAGGAGGCCCAGGGGTTCACGTCATGTGGAGCGGTGCCCGTGACCGGCGTTGCCGGGTGATCCTGGGACCGGACCGCGCCCTGCGACGCAGGTGCCTCCGGGGTGGGAAGCTCCCCTGAGGAAGACGGGGCGGCGACCGGCTCGAGGATCGAATAGTACGTCGGTGTCGGTGTCGGTGGCTCTGGCGCGGCGGACGACTCGGGTTCGCCCGGTACCTCCGACCCGGCCGGTGGCTCCTGCTCGTCCGGGGAGGGCGTTGGGGTACTTGCGGTATCGCCGGCTTCGATCGCGGTGTCCACGGCGCCCACTGCCGGGTCGGCCGTTCCGGCAGTGGCCCGGGGCGTTATGAAACTTTCGGCAGCGGGTGTCCAGGCGGGCCTGCGGATGGATGACGGCAGCGCCCGTAGCGGGCCGAACAGCGGATCGTCCGCCGGGGGGACCCACTCATCCGCGTCCTGATACCCCGCGTCCTGGTAGCCCGCGTCCTGGTGGAAGGCGTCCCCCGAAACGCCGGCTGACTGCTCTGACGGCTTCTCGTCCACTCTCCGCAGACTACGGTGTGCTCGGTGGATCTTCATCGGTCGGGATCGGCTCACCGGGGCTGCCGGTTGGCCGTGTCATTCGCCTGGTAACCTCAAGGACTACCGCTCATGACAGGCTGCGAGACCCACGCGCCCGACAGCCGAGTGACTCGAAAGTCCAGACGCATCCGCTGACGAGAAAAGGCAGACCTGTGCGCACGTACCAGCCCAAGCCCACGGACGTCCAGCAGGTCTGGCATGTCATCGATGCCACGGACGTGGTCCTCGGCAGGCTGGCCAGCCAGGCCGCCCAACTGCTGCGCGGCAAGCACAAGCCGATCTTCGCACCGCACATCGACACCGGCGACTTCGTCATCGTCGTGAATGCCGGCAAGGTCGCGCTGAGCGGCAACAAGCGGGAGCAGGCCCAGTACCACCGGCACTCCGGCTACCCGGGCGGTCTTCGCAGCACCTCCTATGGGACGCTGCTGGACACCCGGCCCCAGATCATCGTCGAGAAGGCGATCAAGGGCATGCTGCCGAAGAGCAAGTTGGGCCGGGCACAGGGCATGAAGCTCAAGGTGTATGCCGGGCCGACTCATCCTCACCAGGCTCAGCAGCCCCAGCCGTTCGAAATCATCCAGGTCGCGCAGTAAGCCGCGGACCATCTGACCAGGAAGGACAGACGACGTGGCTGTCGTGACCGACGCCCAGGGCAATCCCCGCGCCACCGGTCGGCGCAAGGAGGCTGTTGTCCGGGTACGCCTTCTGCCGGGTACCGGCAAATGGACGCTCAACGGGCGTTCCCTGGAGCAGTACTTCCCCAACAAGGTGCACCAGCAGCTCGTCAACGAGCCGCTCAAGGCGCTGGACCGAGCCGAGTCCTTCGACGTGGTTGCCCGGCTGCACGGCGGCGGTGTCTCCGGCCAGGCGGGTGCGCTTCGCCTTGCCGTCGCGCGGGCGCTCATTGCCGCGGACGAGGAGTCGCGTCCCGTTCTGAAGAAGGCCGGTTTCCTCACCCGGGACGCGCGGGTCAAGGAACGTAAGAAGTACGGCCTGAAGAAGGCCCGGAAGGCACCCCAGTACAGCAAGCGCTGACCTGGCGGCCTGAGGCGGCGCGATCGTAGCTTTAACTCGCGCCGCCGAAGGTCCCCGAGGAACCACGGGGGAGAGCGTCTCAGTGGCCAGGCTCTTCGGTACGGACGGCGTGCGCGGAGTCGCCAACGCCGATCTCACAGCGGAACTTGCGCTGGCATTGTCGGTGGCGGCTGTCGGGGTGCTGGCGGAACATCGCTCCCCGGGTGCCGGTCGGCCGACTGTGGTGGTGGGACGAGACACTCGCCCGTCCGGGGAGTTCCTGGAGGCAGCTGTCGTCGCCGGTCTGGCCTCGGCCGGCGCGGACGTGCTGCGGGTGGGCATCGTACCCACCCCGGTGGTGGCGCACGCGGTGGCGGCCTGTGGTGCCGACCTCGGCGTGATGCTGTCCGCGAGCCACAACCCCATGCCGGACAACGGCATCAAGTTGTTCGCCGCCGGAGGGCAGAAGCTCCCGGACGAGGTTGAGGACGAGATCGCCGCACGTCTCGCGGTCGGGCGGCCCGATCGCCCCACCGGTGCGGCGATCGGGCGGGTCCGGGATGACGCTGCTCTGGTGGATGACTACGCCAAGTTCCTGGTTGCCGCTGTTCCCGCTGCGCTCACCGGTCTTCGGATCGTGGTCGACTGCGCGCAGGGAGCGGCGTCCACCTTGGCGCCCCGCGTGCTGAGGCTTGCCGGAGCCGATGTCGTCGCCCTGCATGCGGACGGGGACGGGATCCGGATCAACGACGGTTGCGGCGCCACCCACCTGGAGTCCCTACAGGCCGCCGTGATGGAACACGGTGCCGACGCCGGAATCGCGCATGACGGCGATGCCGATCGGTGTCTGGCCGTCGACGCCAACGGTGAAATCGTGGACGGCGACCAGATCCTTGCGCTGTCCGCTCTCGCGCTGCGTGAGCGCGGTGAACTCGCGCAGGACACGGTCGTGGTGACGGTCATGTCGAACCTGGGCTTTCACCACGCGATGCGGGACGCGGGGATCAACGTGATCGCGACTCCGGTCGGCGACCGCTATGTTCTGGAGGTCATGCGCGAGCGGGGCCTGTCCCTCGGGGGGGAGCAGAGCGGCCATGTCGTTTTCCTCCGCCACGCGACAACCGGGGACGGGCTGCTCACCGCGCTGCAGGTGCTGGGCCGGATGACCGAGACCGACCGTCCGCTGGCGGAGCTCGCGAAGGTCATGACGAAGCTGCCACAGGTGCTTGTGAACGTCCGGGGCGTCGACCGTTCGAAGGTGGCCACCTCACCGGATCTTGCTGCCGCGGTGGCGGCGGCGCAGGCCGAACTCGGCGATGAAGGGCGGGTCCTGTTGCGTCCGTCCGGCACGGAGCCGTTGGTGAGGGTCATGGTGGAGGCGCCGACCAACGCGCAGGCGAACGTGGTGGCCGCGAGCTTGGCCGCGGCCGTGGAGAGCGTCCTACGCTGAGGCTGCCGGGCAGCCGTGCGCCGGGTATGTCCCGGCCTCTGCCTGGTTGGCTTCCCGGAAGCTTGTGACCAGCGTAAACAAACGTGCGCGAAGAGGTCGTGGCCCGTTCGGTCCGCGCCCGGGGTTGCGTACGCTGACCGCATGTGTGGGATCATCGGGTACATCGGGGGACAGTCGGCGCTCGAGGTTGCTCTGACCGGGCTTCGTCGGTTGGAGTACCGGGGCTACGATTCGGCAGGTGTAGCGGTCGTCGTCGACGGGGGGCTACGGACTCTGCGCAGGGCCGGCAAGCTGGCCAATCTGGAAAAGGCGCTCGCCGAGACGGAAGCCGGTCTGTCGGGAACGACCGGTATCGGGCATACCCGCTGGGCTACCCATGGCGGGCCGACGGACACCAACGCACATCCGCACACCGACTGCACCAGCGCCGTCGGAGTGATCCACAACGGGATCATCGAGAATTTCGCGGGCCTGCGGGCGGGCCTCGAGCACGGCGGCCATGAGCTGACCAGTGAGACCGACACCGAGGTCGTCGCGCACCTCCTCGAGGACGAGCTTGCCACGTTGGTTCGCGACGGCTCGTCGCTACCCGCGGGGACGAATCCGCTCACCGAGGCTCTCCGCCGGGTGTGCGGCCGTCTCGAGGGCGCCTTCACCCTGGTTGTTGTGCACCGTGACCATCCTGACGTGGTGGTGGCGGCGCGCCGCAACAGCCCGCTGGTCGTCGGACTGGGCGCGGGGGAGACCTTTCTGGCGAGCGACGTCGCCGCGTTCATCGCGCATACCCGCAACGCATTGGAGATCGGGCAGGATCAGGTCGTCGAGGCCCGCCGGGACGGGGTGAGCATCACGGACTTCGCCGGAAACCCGGTGGAGGGCCGTCCGTACCACGTCGACTGGGATGCCAGTGCCGCCGAAAAGGGCGGTTATCCCTACTTCATGCTGAAGGAGATCAGCGAACAGCCGACCGCGCTCGCGGACACCCTGCGCGGACGCCTGTCCGACGACGCCGAGATCGTCCTGGACGAGGAACGCCTTTCCACACAGGACTTCCGTGACATCGACAAGGTCTTCATCGTCGCCTGTGGCACGGCCTACCATGCCGGACTGATCGCCAAATACGCCGTTGAGCACTGGACGCGGCTGCCGTGTGAGGTCGAGATGGCCTCGGAGTTCCGCTACCGTGATCCGGTTCTCGACCGTTCCACCCTCGTCATCGCCATCAGTCAGAGCGGCGAGACGTTGGACACCCTGATGGCGGTCAAACATGCGCGGGAGCAGAAGGCCCGTGTTCTCGCGATCTGCAACACCAACGGGTCGACGATCCCGCGGGAGTCCGACGCGGTGCTCTACACCCGATGTGGTCCCGAGGTCGGCGTGGCCTCGACGAAGACCTTTCTCGGTCAGGTTGCCGCGTGCCTGCTGGTCGGGCTGTACCTGGCGCAGGTCCGAGGGGTTCTCTACGGCGACGAGGTCGCACGGTATGTCGAGAGGCTGCAGGCCACCCCGACTCTCGTGCGGGAGACCCTCGCCACGGTGGAGCCGGTAAGGGCCCTCGCGCGTTCGCTCGTGGACGCAAAGGCCGTGCTCTTCCTCGGTCGCCACGTCGGCTATCCCGTCGCTCTCGAAGGGGCTCTGAAGCTCAAGGAGCTTGCCTACATGCATGCCGAGGGCTTCCCTGCCGGGGAGTTGAAGCACGGGCCGATCGCGCTCATCGAGCCGGGCCTACCGGTCGTGATCGTGGTGCCTTCGCCCCGAGGGCGGTCACACCTGCACGGAAAGATCGTTTCGAATATTCAGGAGGTGCGGGCCCGCGGGGCGCGGACCATCGTCATCGCCGAGGAGGGCGACACCATCGTCGAGCCCTACGCCGAGCACCTGATCCGGGTACCGGCGACGCCGACCCTGCTCGCACCTCTGGTGACGACGGTGCCGTTGCAGGTCTTCGCGTGCGAACTGGCCCTTGCCCGCGGTCTCGACGTGGACCAGCCACGCAACCTCGCCAAGTCCGTCACCGTCGAGTAGCCGGGCGATCAGCCCCGGGAGGACCGGCAGCTGGAAGACCAGTGGTGCAGATGACCGGACAGCGCGAGGTCCGACGATGCGCCGGTTGTGTATGTACCGGCCACCCAGTGCATCTGGAGTGAACTCGATGACAATAGCCCATAACAGGTGTTGTTGTGTTGACCTGAGGCAACACCAGCAAAGAAACTTTCGGTGGACGCATGGACGGACCGACCGGCTCCCCGGCGAAGAGGAGCGCCGTCCCACGCTGTAAGGGGAACATCCACTGATGCGCGGGCTCCCGCGAGTCGCGGCTGTCGCCATCGTCGCGGGCTTTGTCCTGTGGCGGGTCCTGCGGCGGCGCCGGCCATGGCCGTCACCTGGACCTTCGTGGTGGACGGAACTGTTGCCGAGAGTTCCACGGATTACCGTCCGACCGGTCGTGCCGGGTCCGGGCGGAGCCGAGGCGCCGGGCTCGTCCACGCCGGAGTCATCCACGCCGGAGTCATCCACAACCAGGTCATCACCTGCAAAACCCGGGTCCATGGGGCGGACCCGGTCGACCCGAGCGGCCTCGTCCACTGCAGGTCGACGAGCGTTGCCACGGTCGGTACCGGAGGCGTGCACGCGGTCGGACAGCTGATGACCATGCCGATACCGCGGCCGGCTCATCCGAACTTGCGCGCACGCTCCACACCCCGGACGGTCTAGGCCCTGATCTGACAGGGCTGTCGACCTGGCCATCGCCGCGGACGCCGTGACCCCGCGTCCGCGGCGATGCTGCCCGGTCATCACCGTGCTTGCGCGGACGCTCTTACCCGCGTCGGTCAGATGGTCGGGTGCGGGCGTCGCCAGCGGGTCGCTGCCTCGCGCAGATCCATCGCCAGGACGTCGTTGACCGCGGCAAGGTCGACCACCAGATCGACCAGCGCGGGTCCGTCGATGCTCCCGAGGAAGTCACGCAGATCAATGGGCTGGCCGTCGGCGTCGTAGAAACCGTCATCGGTGCTGTCGAAGTCGTCGTCGTCCTCACTCGGATCGATCGCACCGGTGGCCACCAGGGCCAGGGCGACGGCGTGGGCGCAGAACTGTTCGACCGCACCTGTCGGACAGGTACAGGTCGACCCCGGCGTGCCGTCGATCACTGACAGTTGGGTGTGGGTGGGCTGGTCACCGTCCACCGTGCCCGACGCGCTGCTCGGTCGGATCCGCAGGTCGCCGACCCGTCCCTGTAGCGCCAGGGCGACCCCGCGGGTGAACTCGCCCAGGCCCGCGAGGCGGGCACACTCGTCCTCGTCGAAAACAGCATGCAACGGTGTGATAGCGATATCGTCATGTCCGTTTGGCCCCGACTGGTTGACGATCATCGGGTAATTCTACGAGACCTGCTGCCCACGGGCGCGGGACCCTGCCAGGACGGCAACGGTTCACTGTGGCCTTCGCCCGTCACGGGTCGTGGGAGGCTCGGCCCATGGCCGTAGTGGGCGTCGGAGTGGATGTCGTCGATGTCGAGCGGTTCGCTGCGATCTTGCGCCGGACCCCGTCCCTTGCCGACCGGCTGTTCACCGCCGGCGAGCGGGCGGTGGAAGGTCCCGAGCGGCTCGCCGTGCGATTCGCCGCCAAGGAGGCACTCGCGAAGGCTCTTGGCGCGCCGCCGGGCATGTCCTGGCACGACGCCGAAGTGGTCAGTGACTCCGACGGCCGACCGCGGATCCGGATCAGTGGCACGGTTGCCGCCGTGGCGGAAGCCGTCGGCATCCGGACGTGGCATCTGTCCCTGACACACGACGGCGGGGTGGCGATCGCGTTCGTCGTCGCCGAGGCCTGAGAGGAGTGCAGGCGTGCGGGGTGCGCCGGGCGGTCAACCGGAGAACATGACGGCATGAGACATGCCCACACGGTCACCCAGGTCAGGGACGCCGAGGCACCCCTGCTCGCCAGCCTGCCACCGGGTGCGCTGATGCAGCGGGCCGTCCACGGTCTGCTGTCGCACGCGGCACGCCGGCTCGGCCGGATATACGGCGCCCGGGTGGTGGTGCTCGTCGGAAGCGGTGACAACGGCGGCGACGGGCTGTGGGCGGGTGCCCGACTGGCGGCCCGAGGCGCGCGGGTGGACGCGCTCGCCCCCGGCCGGACGCATCCGGCCGGCACTGCTGCGCTGCTCGCCGCGGGCGGCCGCCTGCACGTCGTACCCGATCGGGACACCGGTGACCCGGGGCAGCCGGATCAGGGACAGCATCCTTTCCGAACGCCGGTTTCGGGACCGCGAACCGGCCACGACACCGCTGCCCGTCTGCTCGCCGGGGCCGACCTCGTCCTGGACGGCATGCTCGGTATCGGAGGGAAAGGCGGCCTGCGCCCGGGATATGCCCGGCTGGCGATGCTGGCCCCTGCGGAACGGACCGTCGCCGTGGACGTACCGAGCGGCGTGGACGCCGACACCGGCGCGGTGGCGGGTATGGCCGTCCGGGCAGGCAGCACGGTGACGTTCGGGACCTACAAACGCGGACTGCTGATCGCGCCGGGAGCGGGACACGCGGGCTACGTGGAACTGGTCGACATCGGACTTGCCCTGCCGGCCGCGGACCTCACCGCGCTCGAGGACGTCGACGTGTCCGGTCTGCTACCCGTACCCGGTCCGGCGGACTCGAAGTACACCCGCGGGGTGCTCGGCCTGGTCGCGGGCAGCGACACCTATCCGGGCGCGGCGGTGCTCGCCACAGGTGGGGCGCTGCGCGGGATCGCGGGTTACCTGCGGGTCGCCAGCACCCAGGTGGCAGCGGACCATGTGCGCCGCGCGCACCCCGAGGCGGTGGTGACACAGGTCGACCCGGGTGACGCGGCCGCCGTCCTGGCGGCCGGGCGGGTGCAGGCATGGGCGGTGGGCCCAGGTCTTCCGCCGGACGCCACCACCGCGCGGGTGGTGGCGTCCCTGCTCGCAACCGACGTTTCCGTCCTGCTCGACGCCGGGGCACTGGGCGCCGTGGCGAGTGACCTCCGGTGCGTCGCCGCGTTGCGGGACCGGGTCGCGCCGAGCCTGCTCACACCCCACGAGGGCGAGTTCTCCCGGCTGACCGCGGCGCTCGGGTGGGACGTCGAGGCGACCGCGCGCGCACTGGCCGCGGACCGGCTGGCGGTTGTGCGCCGCGCTGCCGCGGAACTCGGGGCGACCGTTCTACTCAAGGGCAACCGGACGCTGATCGTCGACCCGGACGGGCGGGCCCGGGTGAACATCACGGGCACGCCGTGGCTCGCGACAGCGGGCAGCGGCGACGTCCTCACCGGCCTGTGCGGCTCGCTGCTCGCCGGTGGCCTGTCCCCGATGGACGCCGGCAGCGTCGGCGCCCACCTGCACGGGACGGCGGGGGCGCGAGCGGGTCGGCCGCTGGCCGCGTCCGACCTGCCGGCGCTTCTCCTGCGGCGCGGGCAGCTGTGATGTCCCGCTGGCGGTGAGCTGTGTCCGCCGGCGGCGGCCCTGGCGCCGCCACCCCGCGTGGACTTGTTACCGTCAGAACGCAGATGCGCCCGGGCACGCCCCGACATGTGCCGACAAGGCCGGTTGGGCAGGTCAGGAAGGCTTCGGATGAGATCGCAGAGTGACAACCCGCGCGCCTGCGCGGTCGTGGACCTCGATGCGGTCCGCGAGTCGGTGGCGGCCCTGGTGGCCCGTGCCGGCAACGCCGCGACCATGGCCGTGGTGAAGGCCGACGGCTATGGCCACGGGATGCTTGCCTGCGCACGCGCCGCGTTGGACGCCGGTGCCACCTGGCTGGGGGTCGCGGTCGTCGAGGAGGCGCTTGCGCTACGTGCCGCAGGGCTCACCGTGCCGGTGTTCGCCTGGTTGGCCGCGCCCGGGGAACCGCTCGCGGACGCGGTTGCCGCCGACATCGACCTGTCCGCGTCGGCACCGTGGGCGCTGGAGGAGATCGCCGCGGCCGCGCGGCTGGTCGGCCGGACCGCCCGCGTCCACATCAAGGCCGACACCGGCCTGAACCGGGCGGGTGCGACCGAGGCGGACTGGCCGTCCCTGTGCGAGGCGGCGGCGGCGCTCACCGCCGAGGACGTGATCGACGTGGCTGGTGTGTGGAGCCACTTCGCCTTCGCGGACTCGCCCGGTCATCCGACGGTCCGCGCACAGATCGGGCGCTTCACCGACGCGGTCACCATCGCCGAGAAGACCGGCCTGCGCCCGCAGGTACGCCACCTGGCCAACTCGGCGGCGACTCTGGTCAGCCCGGACGCGCACTTCGATCTGGTCCGGCCCGGGATCTCGGTGTACGGGTTGTCACCCGGACCGGACGTCGGTTCCCCCGCGGACTTCGGGCTGCGCCCGGCCATGACGCTCACGGCCCGCCTCGCGTTGACCAAGAGGGTGCCGGCGGGCAGTGGTGTCTCCTACGCCCACCGGTACGTCACCACGGCCGAGACGACGCTCGCGCTGGTCCCGCTCGGCTACGCCGACGGTGTGCCGCGGGCGGCCGGCAACACCGCCGAGGTACTGCTCGCCGGTCATCGCCGCCGTATCGCCGGCACCGTCTGCATGGACCAGTTCGTGGTCGACGCCGGGGACGATCTGGTCCGGGCGGGCGACGAGGTCATCCTGTTCGGGCCGGGGGACCGGGGCGAACCCACCGCGCAGGACTGGGCGGACGCACTCGGCACCATCAACTACGAGATTGTCACCAGGGTCGGGGCCCGGGTGCCCCGCGGGCATCTGAACCCGACCGTTGCGCAAGGCCGTCCGTCATGAACCCGGCGCACATGAACCCGGCGCATGGTGACGACGGGTTGCCGGGCGGCGCGGTGTGGGCGGGAGTCGCCGGTCGGTTACTCGGTGCCGGGCAGGGCCTCGGGCGCGCGGGCCGCGCTGTCGCCGGGTCGCGGGCGGGGCGGACGAGCCTTGCGGGCCTTGCCACGGCGGTCGCAGTCGGTGCGGCGGCGGAACGGCGGCGGGTGCGAATCCGGTCCGACCGGGCCGGCGTGGCGGCGCAGGAGCCCGTTTCGCCGGTCGGGGGACGTCCCACCACGGTGATTGCCTCCGACGGCGTCCCGCTGCATGTCGAGGTCGTCGGCGCTTCCGACGCCGAGCTCACCCTCGTGTTCATCCACGGCTTCTGCGTCAGCCTCGACTGCTGGACGTTCCAGCGCCGTGATCTTTCCGGGTTCGGTCGGTTGGTGTTCTACGACCAGCGGGCACATGGCACCTCAGGCACCTGCGATGTCGCGTCCTGCACGATCGAACAGCTCGGTGACGACCTGCACCGGGTGTTGACCGAGGTGGTGCCGACCGGCCCGGTGATCCTTGTCGGGCATTCGATGGGTGGGATGACGGTTCTCGCCCTGGCCGACGCCCACCCCGAGTTCTTCACCGACCGGATAGTCGGGGTGGGACTGGTGTCGACCAGCGCAGGCAGCCTGGCGACGGTCACCTTCGGTCTTCCCGCGGCCGCGACGGTGGCGCTGCGTACCTGCCTGCCCGGTCTCGCGGTCGGCATGCGGTACGCACCCACGCTGCTGGAACGGGGACGACAGCGGGGCAGCGACGTGGCCTGGGCCGTGACCCGCCGGATCGGCTTCGGTTCCGCCGGGGTCTCACCGGCGGTGGTGTCGTTCCTGGAGAAAATGGTGGCGGCCACCCCACTGCGGGTGATCGCCGCGTTCCTGCCGACGTTGATCGGCCATGACAAGCTGGCTGCCGCGGCGGCGCTGGTGACAACCCCGACGCTGATCCTTGTCGGTGATGCCGACGTGATGACGCCCCTGGAACACAGCCGCACGCTCGCCGCGGCTCTTCCCGAGGCGGACCTGGTGGTCGTATCCGGCGCCGGGCACGCCGTCATCCTGGAGCGGCCGGACGAGGTCAACGCGGCACTGCGCGCTCTCGTCGACCGGACGACGGTCCGTCCGCGGAGTCCGGCCGTCCCCGCTCGGCGGGTCGCGGGTGGCACTGTGGCGGGTGGCACTGTGGCGGGTGGCACGGACGACGTCTCCGCGTCGACCTCATGAGATGGACCTTTAAGAGGTGGACGAGGTGAGCGGACCGGGCGTGCCTGCCCCCGTGGCGACCGGCGGCACGGGATGGGCGGTCGAGGTCCCGACCGTCAAGGCCATGCG
>NZ_CAKKTK010000018.1:0-9509 GCF_920656135.1 Frankia sp. Cppng1_Ct_nod
GTTCCAAGGACACCTGGCTGTCGCGCTGAGATCCGGGGTAGTGCCCGGGTGAGGTGCCCGGGTGAGGTCAGGACGCGGGGCCGCGGCGACCGGCATCGCAACGGCGCTGTCATCCGCCGGTAACCACCGGCCCGGATGGTGGTAGCCACGCCGTCGAGGAAGCCGAGGAGCGATCGACAGGAGTCAACATGTGCGGTCTGAGTGGGGAGCTGCGGTTCGACGGCGCCGCCGCCGATGTGGACGCGGTGGTGCGGATGGCCGAGCGGATGCGCCCGCGAGGCCCGGACTCGAGCGGTGCGTGGGCGTCCGGGCCGGTCGCGTTCGGCCACCAACGTCTGAAGATCATCGATCTGTCGGAGCGCGGCGCCCAGCCGATGGTCGACAGCGAGCTCGGTCTCACCTCGGTCTTCAACGGTTGTATCTACAACTATCGGGAGCTGCGAGCAGAGCTGACCGCCGCGGGGTACCGCTTCTTCTCCACCTCCGACACCGAGGTGATCGCCAAGGCCTACCACCGGTGGGGCACCCGGTGCGTCGACCGCTTCGCCGGGATGTTCGCCTTCGCGATCCACGAGCGCGACACCGGCCGCCTCGTCCTCGGCCGTGACCGCCTGGGCATCAAACCGCTCTACGTCACCACGGACGCCGCCCGCGTCCGCTTCGCCTCGACGCTGCCCGCGTTGCTCGCCGGCGGCGGTGTCAGCGGCGACATCGATCTGGTCGCGCTGCACCACTACCTGTCGTTCCATTCGGTGGTGCCGGCGCCGCGCACGATCCTCACGGGTGTGCGCAAGCTGCCCGCGGCCACGGTACGGACCATCGACAGCGACGGTTCGAGCACCGACGAGCTGTACTGGCACCCGAGCTTCTCCCGCGACCCGGCACACGCCGGCTGGTCGGAGGCGGACTGGCGGGACGCGATCGCCGAGCGGCTGCGCATCGCCGTGCGCCGGCGCATGGTCGCGGACGTCCCGGTCGGCGTGCTGCTGTCCGGCGGCCTGGACTCCAGCCTCATCGTCGCGCTGCTCGCCGAGGCCGGGCAGACCGGTCTCGCGACCTTCAGCGTCGGGTTCGAAGCGGCCGGCGGAGAGTCCGGTGACGAGTTCATGTACTCGGACGTCATCGCCCGCCACTTCGGCACCGACCACCACCAGATCCGGGTGGCGAGCAGGCTGCTGCTGCCCGCGATCGACCGGGCCATCGACGCGATGAGCGAGCCGATGGTCAGCCATGACTGCGTCGCGTTCCACCTGCTGTCGCAGGAGGTCTCCCGCCACGTCAAGGTCGTGCAGTCCGGACAGGGCGCCGACGAGGTGTTCGCCGGCTACTCCTGGTATCCACCGCTGGCCGGCGTCCCGCGCGGCGAAGCGGTCGAGGAGTACCTGCGGGTGTTCTCCGACCGGTCGCACCCGGCGATCGCGGCCATGCTGGAGCCGGACTACACCCTCGACACCGACGTCAGCCGCGCCTTCGTCGCCACGCACTTCGCCGAGTCCGGCGCGGCAAGCGCCGTGGACGCGGCTCTGCGCATCGATTCGACGATCATGCTGGTGGACGACCCGGTGAAACGTGTCGACAACATGACCATGGCGGCCGGGTTGGAGGCCCGCACCCCGTTCCTCGACCACGAGCTCGTCGAGCTCGCGGCAGCCTGCCCGCCCGAGCTGAAGCTCGCCTCCGGCGGGAAGGGGGTGCTCAAGGACATCGGTCGTCCGATCATGCCGGTCGAGGTCATCGACCGGCCGAAGGGCTACTTCCCGGTCCCGGCCATCCGGCACCTGTCCGGGGTGTACCTGGACCGGGTGCGCGAGTCGCTGACCGACCCGGTCGCCAAGGCCCGCGGGCTGTTCCGTTCCGAGTGGGTGGAGGCCATGCTCGCGGCGCCGAACGACAACCGGACCACGCTCGGCGCGAACGCGTTGTGGCAGGCGGCGCTGCTGGAGATGTGGCTGCAGACCCAGGGGGTGTCATGACGGTGGAGTGGTTCTCGGCAGGCGGGTACCTGTCCGGAGTGGAGGTGACCCGGGGCGACGACCATGCGGACGGTGCGGTCGGTGCGGTCGGCGCGGTCGGTGTTGCCGTATCCGTTGCCCGCCGGGACCCGGGCACCGGTCACCTGCGTACCGGCGACCTGGTGGACGACTGGGTGGCCGCGGCGAGCTGCTCCTCGCCGAGCCTCGGCCCCGCCGGCCGGGTCGCCTACGTCAGCGACCGTGACGGCACCCCGCGGCTGTGGCTGCGCGACGCCACCGGAGAGCGCCGGCCCGTCGACACCGGCGCCGGCCATGTCCGGTCGGTGGTCTGGTCACCGGACGGAGCATGGATCGCCGTCATGGTCGCGCCCGGCGGCGGCGAGCACACGGAGGTCCGGGTCATCCGCCCGGACGGCACCGGGCTTCGCCGTCTTGCCGGCGGCCCGCATCCGGTCGCAGACCTGACCGGCACGGTGACGCGGTCACGGGAAGTCCCTGCCACATCCGCGACACCGGTTGTCCTGCGTCCGGCCAACCCCTCGAATCCGGGTTCCGGTAGAGGCTCCGCCGTGGACGCCGGCGCGGTGAGCGCCGCCACCCTCGGCCGATGGACACCGGACGGCGCCGCGGTCGCGCTCTGTGAGTCGGTCGGGTCGGGTATGACCCACGCCCTGCTCGTCGACCCCGAAACCGGGCGCCGCGAGCACCTCGCCGCGGGTCAGGCGCTGGCCATCTGCGACATCGACGGCGATGCCCGCAGTGGGTACCGGCTGCTGCTGCGTGAGGGTCCCCGCGGTGTCCGCCGGCTCATCCTGGTCGACTCCGCGACCGGACGTTTCCACCTGTTGCTGGACGCGGCGGCCACCGTCGGGCTCGGCCGTTTCGGCGCCGGTGTCGGGGCCACCGATCGGGATGTCGTCTACCTGCTGTCGGATGCCGGGCGGGAACGCGTCGTACTGATGGCAGTTACCTTGAGTGGTGGCGGTGAGCCTGGCGTCGCCGAGGTCGTGGCCGCTCGGGACGACGCCGACCTGGAACGTTTCGTGCTGCTGGCGTCCGGGGGGGCCACGGAGCGGCCGAGCGCCGTGCTGGCGTGGAACGTCGACGGGCACAGCGTCCTCGAACTTGTCGACCTTGGGTCCGGCTCCCGGCGCAGCCTTCCGCCGCTGCCCCGGGAGGTCGCGGGCAGCCTGCTGGTCCATGACGGTGGCCGCGGGCTGCTGCTGGCGCTGGTCGGCTCGACCGTCCCTGGTGAGCTGTGGACCTACGACCTCACCCAGCTCTCGGATGCGCTGTCGGATCCGGCCTCGGTTCCGCTGTCGGATCCGGCCGGCTATCGATGTCTGGTCTCCGACGCACCCACAGCATTCCCGGCACCGGCGCTCGCGTCCGTTCTTCCCGCATTGCCGGCGGCGCGGCCCCAGACCCGTCTCGTCCGGCCCGTGCTGCACCGGTTCAGCGCGCACGACGGGCTGGAGCTGTCCGGCTGGCTGTACCGGCCGGTCGGTGGGCCCGGCCCGCACCCGACCCTGGTCTTCTTCCACGGCGGCCCGGAGGCTCAGGAACGTCCCGCCTTCAACCCGCTGTTCCAGGCGCTGGTCACCCGGGGTGTGGCCGTGTTCGCGCCGAACGTACGCGGCTCGTCCGGTTACGGGCGGTCGTTCGTGGACGCCGACAACCACCGCCGCCGTCTCGATGGCATCGCCGACGTCGCATCCTGCGTCCGTTATCTGGTGGCGGCCGGCCTTGCCGACGGTGACCGGGTTGGGGTCGCGGGCCGTTCGTACGGGGGTTACCTGACGCTCGCCGCGCTGGTCACCTACCCGGAGCTGTTCCGGGTGGGGGTGGACATCTGCGGGATGGCCGACTTCGCCAGCTTCTACGCCCACACCGAACCGTGGATCGCCGGCCCCGCCGTGACCAAGTACGGTGATCCGGTAGCCGATGCCGGTCTGCTGCGGGAGCTCTCACCGCTGTACCGGATGCACCGTCTGGCCGCCCCGCTGCTGGTCGTCCACGGTGTCAACGACACCAACGTCCCGGTGATCGAGGCCGAACAGGCGGTCGCAGCCGCGTCCGCGGCCGGGGTCGACTGCAGGTACCTGCTTTTCGACGGTGAGGGTCACGAGATCGTGGGTCTGGAGAACCGGACGGTGTTCGTCCGGGAGACCGTCGAATGGGTGAGCGGTCACCTGCTGAAGTCCGGTCGGGTGGAGTCGGGGGCCGACGAGCCGTTGGTCCCCCGGCAGTTGCACGGCACGCAGCAGGACGATCCGCGTCAGACGGTGACACCGATGGGGATGGAGATGCCGACGCCGCCGCGGGTGTCGGCGCCGTAGCGGGCCTTCTCCTTGGCGATGTCCAGCGGGCGGATGCCGCTCGCCCCGGCCGCGATGGCCGCGTCGTCGAGCAGGTGCGCGGGGATCAGCCAGACGACCTCGAACTCCAGGCCGTCCGGGTCGTGTGCGTACAGGCTCTTCGTCGTACCGTGGTCGGACGCACCGACCAGCGCCCCGGCCTCGGTGAGCTTGCGTGCGGTCTCCTCCAGCTCGTTGAGGGTGCCGACCTCCCACGCGATGTGGTACATGCCCACGGTCGAGCGTCCGGCCTGGGACGCGCCGGCACGCGGGCCGAGCTGGAACAGGCCGATGTCGTGGTCGTTGGTGGAGTCCGGTGCCTGGAGGAACGCGGCTTGGCCGGGCATCGAAATCTTCACCCGGAAGTCCAGGACGTCGGTGTAGAACGCGGTGGTGCGTGCGACGTCACGGACGTAGAGGACGACGTGGTTGAGGCGGTGGACACCCATGATCTTCTCCCTGTGACGCTCGACGCCCGTTCGTTCCTGTTGAGCCTTCAACTATCTTCACGATACATCGCGAGAAGGCCGGCCCCGACCGTGACTACCGTGCTTGTTCCACTACCGCGTCCCCTCCGCCCTCCGCCCTCCACACTGGCCGTATGGCGCAGTTGGACGGCATGCCGGTGGACGCCGATGATCTCGCGGTGCTGGCGCTGACGAACTACGGCCACTTCACGTCCATGCGCATTGACGATCAACGTGTCCGTGGGCTGTCGCATCACCTGGAACGACTGGTCCGTGACTGCCGGACGGTCTTCGACGCCGACCTGGACGCGCAGCGCGTGCGGGAGCTCATCCGCCGGGCGGTCGGTGACGACACAGGGTCGTTCATGGTCCGGGTGACCATCTTCGACCCGGCGCTTGGGATGGGGCATCCCGGCGCCATGGCGGAACCGCGCGTTCTCGTGACCACCCGGCCGGCGGCCACCCTCCCGTTGCCGCCGCTGCGAGTCCGGTCGGTCGGCTATCGCCGGGATATGCCGGCCGTCAAACACGTCGGACTTTTCGGCACTCTTCGGTGCCGGCGGGAGGCGCAGCGCAATGGTTTCGACGACGCGCTCTTCATAGATGCCGGTTCTTTCATCTCCGAGGGCGGTACCTGGAACATCGGCTTCTTCGACGGCGAGCACGTGGTCTGGCCCGATGCGGACTGCCTCACCGGAGTGACCATGCGGCTGCTCAGGCAGGTACATGAGCGGACCATCGTCGCACCGGTCGGTCTGTCGGCCGTCCCCGACATGTGGGCCGCATTCGTCACCAACGCCGCCATCGGTGTACGCGCGGTCGGCGCCATCGACGACATGGAACTGAATGATGATCATCATGTTGTCGAGGTCCTCCGCAGGGAGTACGCCGGCATCCCGGGAGAACCGCTGTGACCGCGGGCGGCCCGCCACTGCCCGGCTGCACTGAATCTGCTTTGGATCCGCCTCGGACCGTAGGTGGAAACAGTCACCAGGATGACGGAAACCACCTACGCCTATCCCTCCCGGTGGCTTGCGACGCAGGGAGGGATGGGGCAGGGTGGCTATCATGGGACGGGTGACTGCACGCCGACGGGTCGTGCGGATCTCCGTCGACGGTGATCGGGTAACACGTCCGGACAGCCTCGCCGGTGAGGAGCCGTTGGAGCTCCGGGTAGGCGGGAAGCCGCTGACCGTTACCATGCGCACCCCCGGGCATGACATGGATCTCGCCCTTGGCTTCCTCGTCGGTGAGGGGATCATCGCAGACGGCACGGACGTCACGGCGATGCGGTACTGCGTAGGCGTAGGCGTAGGCGGTGTCGACACCGACACCGACACCGACACCGACACCGACGGCGGGCAGGTCTCCAGCGGCCGGACCTATGACGGCCCGATTCACGGCGTCCAGACTTACAACGTCCTCGACATCACCCTTGCGCCGGCCGTGCCACCGCTCGACGTGAGCATCGAGCGTGCCTTCTACACCAGCAGTTCCTGCGGGCTGTGCGGGAAGACCAGCATCGACGGGGTTCAGCTGCGCAGCCGGTACCGGGTGGACGCCGACCCGTTGCTGCTATGCCCGGATGTGGTGCTGGCGCTGCCCGACCGGCTGCGCGCCGCACAGCGGGTCTTCGCCTCGACCGGTGGGCTGCACGCCGCGGCGATCGCCGATGCGGACGGGAACCTGCTGGTGGTCCGGGAGGACGTCGGCCGGCACAACGCCGTCGATAAGGTCATCGGCTGGGCGGCACGCAAGGGCCACCTGCCATTGCGCGAACGGATGCTGGTCGTCAGCGGCCGCGCGTCGTTCGAACTGACCCAGAAGGCGCTGCTGGCCGGCATCCCCGCGCTGGCCGCGGTGTCCGCGCCGTCGTCGCTTGCGGCCGACCTCGCCGAGGACGCCGGGATGACGCTGGTGGGGTTCGTCCGCGGCAGCTCGATGAACGTCTACACCGGCGCGCACCGCATCCGCGAGGTGATGGTCGAGACCGGCCTGCGGTAGACCGGCGCGCGGTGGCGCGGTCGGTCGAGCGGTATGCGATGAGGAGAGGCGGCAACGATGGTACGTCGTGCTCCACGTGAGGACCCCGGTGAGGACGGGCTCAGGGTCGGAGCTCCGGCGTCGTCGGCGGCCGGCATCCCCGGCGTGCTGCATGCGATGGAACATGTCCGCGACCAGATGGGGGTCCGCCGGGGTGTCCGTTCGCTGCTCGCGCTGAACCAGGCCGACGGCTTCGACTGCCCGGGGTGCGCCTGGCCGGATCCCCGCCCCGCCGACCGGGGGAAGGCCGAGTTTTGCGAGAACGGCGCCAAGGCCGTTGCCGAGGAGGCGACCCTGCGCCGGCTGGGCCCCGGGTTCTTCGCCGCGCATGCGGTCTCGGAGCTTGCCACCCGCAGCGGCTACTGGCTGGGTCAGCAGGGCAGGCTCACCGAGCCGATGTACAAGGCGTCCGACAGTGATCATTATGCGCCGGTGAGCTGGGACGACGCATTCGCGATCATCGCTGGGGAACTGCGCGCGCTTGACAGCCCGGACGAGGCCGCCTTCTACACCTCAGGGCGGGCCAGCAACGAGGCCGCGTTCGCCTACCAGCTGTTCGTCCGGGCGTTCGGGACGAACAACCTGCCGGACTGTTCGAACATGTGTCACGAGTCGTCCGGGTCGGCGCTGACCGAGACGATCGGTGTGGGCAAGGGCAGTGTCAGCCTCGACGACATCGTCCAGGCCGATCTGATCTTTGTCGTGGGGCAGAACCCGGGCACGAACCACCCGCGGATGCTCACCGCGCTGGAAGCGGCGAAACGCGCCGGGGCGAGCATTGTCGCGGTGAATCCGCTGCCCGAGGCCGGGTTGCTACGGTTCCGTAACCCGCAGCATGCCAGTGGTGTCACAGGATCCGGTACCGCGCTCGCCGACCAGTTTCTGAAGATCCGGCTCGGCGGTGACCTGGCGCTGTTCCAGGCGATCAACGCCCGGCTGCTCGCCGCGGAGCAGGCACGTCCCGGGGAGGTCCTCGACCGGGCCTTCCTCGATGCCCACACCGACGGCTTCGCTCGCCTGGCCGCGCATCTGGGTGGTGTGTCCGCGGACGACGTGCGTGCGGCGACGGGCCTGACCGACGCCGAGATCGACGAGGTCGTCGGTCGGGTACTCGCCGCCGAACGGATCATTGTCTGCTGGGCGATGGGGCTCACCCAGCACCGCGACGCGGTCCCTACCATCCGTGAGGTCGTCAACTTCCTGCTGCTGCGCGGCAACATCGGGCGTCCCGGCGCCGGGGTGTGCCCGGTGCGTGGGCACAGCAACGTCCAGGGTGACCGGACCATGGGCGTCTGGGAGAGGCCACCGGCTGTGTTCCTCGACCGGCTGCGCGACGAGTTCGGGTTCGACCCGCCGCGGGCACACGGGCTCGACGTGGTCGACACGCTGCGGGCGATGCGGGACGGGCGGGTGAAGGTGTTCACCGCGCTCGGTGGGAACTTCGTCGGGGCGACCCCGGACACCGAGGTCACCGAGGCCGCGATCCGCCGGCTGCGCCTGACCGTCCAGGTGTCGACGAAACTGAACCGATCACACATCGTCACAGGGCGGCGGGCGCTGATCCTCCCCACCCTTGGCCGTACCGAGATCGACGTGCAGGCCGGTGGGCCGCAGTTCGTCACCGTCGAGGATTCGATGAGTGCCGTGCACATCTCCCGGGGCCGGCTCGCCCCCGCGTCGGGGTCGCTGCGTTCGGAGGTGGCGATCGTGTGCGGGCTGGCCCGGGCGACCCTCGGTGGGCATGTCGCCGTCGACTGGGAGGGGCTCGCCGCCGACTATGGCCGCATCCGCGCCCACATCGGACGGGTCGTCCCCGGCTGCGAGGACTTCGAGGCCAAGGTCGCGCGGCCCGGCGGCTTCATCCTGGCGCACCCGCCGCGCGACTCCCGTACCTTCCCGACCGAGACCGGGCGGGCCCGGCTCACCGTCAACACCCTGGATGTGCTGCGCGTCCCACCGGGGCATCTGCTGTTGCAGACGATCCGCTCGCACGACCAGTTCAACACCACGATCTACGGGCTGGACGACCGCTACCGCGGCATCCACCAGGGCCGCCGGGTCGTGTTCGTCAACCCCGACGACCTCGCCGCGTTCGGTATCGCCGACGGCGCACACGTCGACCTGGTCAGCCGGTGGACGGACGGGGTGGCGCGGCGGGCCGAAAGGTTCCGGGTGGTGGCCTACCCGACCGCCGCAGGGTGCGCCGCCGCCTACTTCCCGGAGACGAACGTGCTGGTCCCGCTCGACGCCACCGCGGCGGTCAGCAACACCCCCGTGTCCAAGTCGGTAGTGATCCGCCTCGAACCCGTCTGACGCCCGACCCCTTGTCGATCGAGTTCATGGCAGCCGGTTACCGACGTCCAGGCCGGGGATCTCGCAGGTGGTTGCCGGGTGTGACCGGGTTGTGAACGCCGGCCGCGGGGAACGCGAAAATCCTGCCCTGGGTGGCATGGTGGTGACGTTGTGCGGTAGAGTCATGCTGTCTGTCGTTATTGTCCGTTTCTGACTCTGGATCCGTTCGGCCCTTTTCAGTCTTGTTCGGCCTTGTTCAGTCTTGTTCAGCCCTGGCCTTGATCTTGCGGGGTGGTGTGTGTGGCGGCTGTGACTCCTCTTCCGTCCTGTTTGTTCTCTTTGTCCTACCGGCTCCGCGACTTTCCTGACCGTGGGCC
>NZ_CAKKTK010000018.1:10050-67943 GCF_920656135.1 Frankia sp. Cppng1_Ct_nod
GACGACGGCAACCGCCTCGACCCCGCGTTTCTCGGCCTTCCCCGCTTTCGCCACCTTCCCCGCTTCGACGGCGGAGGTTCCGCCGCCGGATCCGGCGCAGGTGACACAGGCGATCCGCGACCGCCAGGCCGCGCAGCTCCGCCTCGACCAGACACGTAACTCCGTCCACGCCGCGCAGGACGATCTGGACGCGGCCCGCCGCCTCGCGCTCGCCGCCGGGCGGATGCGCGAGGACGCGGCGGCGACCTGCGCGTCCACGATCAGGGACGCCTCCCACGCGGGGATCCGCAACCGGCACTGGTGGTCCTGGGAAGGGTTGAAGGAACGCGCGGGGACGGTCTGGCATGTCGCCGTCGGAGTCGCGAAGATCACCGTTGCGGTGCTGGGTGTGGTCGCGCTCGTCATCGGCGGGCCGGTCGCGTGGGTGGTGCTGGCCGCCGCTCTCGTCGTCCTCGCCGACACGTTGCTGAAGTACGGCCGCGGCGAGACGGGGCTGTGGGATGTCGGGTTCGCCTTACTCGACTGCATCCCCGGTACCCGGGGGCTCACCACCGTCGGCGGGCTCGCCCGAGGGCTTCGTGGAGCCGGGCAGGCTCTGCGCGAAGGCCGGGCCCTCACCGGGATCCTTCGCGGGGGCGCGGCCCTCGCCCACGGTGCCGTGGACGCCGGCCGCGCCCGCCTCGCCGCCATGGCCACGAACCTGCGCGGCGCCCGCGCCTACACGTCCACGATTCTCAGGGGCATCCCCGACCTTTTCCCGTCACCGACGCTGGCCATGGCCGGTGTCGGCGACGTTCCCGGCGGGACCGGCGCGCGGATTCTGCGAGCGGACGCCCGCGCGGCCCGTGACGCCGCCCGCGGATGGACCCCGCCGGTCCACAGCCTGGAGAACCCGCATACCCTGCGGTTCAGCCAGGAATGGGTCAGTTCGCAGACACGGGACGGAATAGAATACCATGATCTGGTGAAAAGTATGCGGACCGGAGGGTGGAAAGGAGACCCCATCGATATCGTCGAGCTTCCCGACGGGTCGCTGTTGAGTATCGACAACCGTCGCGTCCTGGCCGCGCGGGAAGCGGGATTACAGGAGATCCCGACGGTACGCCACCACCCGGACGAACCATTCCCAATAAAACGCGGAAAAGCGATATCATTTAAACCGGAACATAATATCCACCAGCTTTCGGACGGAACTTTAGTTCGAGGCGGGACGGAGGGCAGAATTCTACATAGGCGAAACGATGAGCCGTCGACGTGGGGCGAGGCGGCGCTATTTCGAACAGCCCGACAGCCGAACAACCCGGACGGCTCGCCGTTCCCGCTGCTGGGGCGTCTGGAACCGCCGAGGATCGAGACAAAAGGTTAGGACATGGAAATCCACTGCGAAACCTCGGTCGTGCCGGTGCTTTCCGAACTCTTCGCCGACTATCTCCGGGATCTGGCGAGCGAAAGTGCCCGGGACGAGCTGATTGTCGCGTTGGGCTCGCGCGGGCTGCGACTGGAGCATGACCTGATGCTCGCCCACCGCGACGGTGGGGAACGGTGGGTACCCGCGCCAGAGTCGGCCGGGTTCTGGCGTGGCCGCCGGTGCTGGCTGGGCTGGTATCCGCCGGCTCTGGGCGAGGTTGTCGGGGGTGATCTGTGGTTCGACCCGGTGGAGGTATCGCTGATGATACTGATCCCACGAACTTTTCCAGATCTTGCGGAACTCGCTGAGCTTCCTCCGCATTTTATGAAACGGTCAACTCCTTTTGTGGGGTGGATTTCCGTTCGTCAGATGGCGGTCTGGCAGGCGGTCGGGTATTCCCTCCTGACCGGTCGTGACCTGCGGATCGACACCGAGAGCGTGTCGCCGTCCGCTCCGGTGTCAGGAGTGTCCCCTGTCCTGGCCTGGGACATTGCTCTCTTCTTTGGAAAGGGGACCTGTGACGCGGACTACTGGGAGCCTGCCCAGGAGGCTTTCCCGGCCGAGGAACTAGCCGAGCTGTGGCAGGAGGACGCACCCGAGCTGGGTGGTGAGGAGAATTCGGGTGCCTGGATCGTGGTCGAGCGGGCTGACGCGATGAAGGGTCACCCCTGGGAGGGTCATACCGACGACTACCCCTATCTGGCGGAGGCTTTCCCGGCCCCGGGTGTTCGTTTCCGTACGGCCGTGTCCTCCCAGTTCGGCGTGATAGATCCAGAAGAAGGCGACAAGCCGAACGAGGTAATCGACCGTCGGCCGGTGGCCGCGTTGAAGGGCGGCTGAGCCCGATGGCTGATTCGTATCTTCAGCGGTGGTCGGTCGGGAATGTGGCGGAACGCCTGAAGAGGTATGGGTGGACCGGGGAACCCCTCCACGTGGTAGGGCTCCCCGACGGGACGAAAATCACTATACAGAATGTGCTGCTCGCCGCGGCGATCAAAGTCGGCATCCAGGAGATACCCACCCTCACCCATCATCCGGATGAACCGCTGCCACTGCTGATGGCGAAGGACTTCATCCTCACGAGACCGGTTCGTGAACTGCCGGACGGGTCGTATGTGATCGGCGGATCCGACGGCCGGGTGGTCTTCCGCCGGGGACGCCGCGCCGAAACATATGGCGAGGCGGCGCTGTTCCGGACGACAGGTCAGCCAGGGATTCCCGACGGCGATCCGGTGCCTTTCCCGTGGACGGCCGCCATGACCGGGGGAACCACCATGACCGGGGGAACCGCCATGACCGGGGGAACCGCCATGACCGGGGGAGCGGACCCGGGCCGGAGAGAAGACGGAGAATGACGAACGCACTGGACGTGGAGTTCGCCGAGCATCTGCGCCGATGGGGGGAAGCCGGGTCGGCGTCCCCCGGGCTCGTACACGGATTGTCGCGGAATGGTGAACTGGCCGAAGCGGAGCTGCTGCGGTTGTATCTCGACGCGGGCGAGCGATGGGTGACCACATCTCGGACGTCGGGCATCTGGCAGGGCCGGCGGTGCTGGCTCGGGGCCAGGCCACCGGACGAGGCCCACGGCGGTGATCTGTGGTTCGACGTCGTGGAGGTGACTGTGAGCGTTCTGGTACCGCGTCCGGACGCGGAGCTGGCGGACTTCTCGGCCGACGAGTGGGAGGTGATGACCTCGTGCGTGGGCTGGCTCGCGGCCCGGCCGGTCCGGCGGTGGCAGTTCCTGGGTTTCGCGTCCGTGGCCGGTCTCGACCTGGGCCGGGAGATTGGTTCATCCGCCTACGCCATGGGTGTGTACGGCCACTGGGCCGACCGGTACGCCGTGTACTTCGGGAAGGGGCTCCCGGGCTGGGACAGCTGGTGGGGTGCGGCCTGCGCGTTCGACGACGACATCCTCGACGCCATGTGGCCGCAGGACATCCCGGAGATCGGGTTCCGGGTGCAGGAGGATGCGGTGGCGATCCTCGGACGGGCTCGCGCCCTGCGCATGAACCAGGACCCGGGTGGGTCGTTCCCGATGGGTGAACGGTTCGCCATCACGGATGACTTCTGGCTGCCGGGGATGCGCTTCCGGACGGAGGTGAGCACGCAGCTCGGCATCCTGCCCCCGGACGGAGAAGGGGGCTGCGGGGTGTCCGTCCTCGCCCGCCCGTGATCGTCTGCCCGTGATCGCCGGTCCGTTACGGTCCGTGATCGGCCGATAGGGTCACAACAGCCGTGACCAGGCTGATCCGGCGCTTGTCGGACACCTCGTGTATCAACCGGATACGATCCACGGCTGTGACCTGCATCGTCGGTCTTGAGCATGATGGCAGAGTGATCATTGGTGGTGACAGTGCCGGTGTCGCCGGCTACTCCATCACCGTGCGCGCCGACACCAAGGTTTTCCGCAACAGCGAGTTCATCATGGGTTTCACCTCGTCGTTCCGAATGGGTCAGCTGCTGCGGTACAGCCTGATCCCACCCGTCCCGCAGACCTGGGACATCGACCGGTTCATGGCTACCGACTTCATCTCCGCGGTACGAGACTGTCTGCGGGCCGGAGGCTACGCCCGTAACGAGTCGGGGTCGGAGGCGGGCGGGGTGTTCCTGGTGGGCATCCGTGGCCGGCTGTACCGGATCGACTCCGACTTCCAGATCGGACGCAGCATCGACCTGTACGACGCGGTCGGGTGCGGCGAGGAGTTCGCGCTGGGATCCCTGTTCGGCAGCGCGAACCTTGAGCCGGAAGCCCGGGTGCGCCTTGCGTTGGAGGCGGCGGCCTACCACTCCTCCGCGGTCTGCCCGCCGTTCCACGTCATGTCCGGCCCCGATCCCACCCGACCGGATCACGGCTGACCCGGATCCCGGATCCCGGATCCCGACCTGTGATTATGGCCGACCTGGCCGACCTGGCCGACCTGGCCGCTCAGGATGCCGTCAGGATCGACCGAGGCCCCCACGCAGGATCGCTGTGACGGTCGCGCGGGGCCCGACGGTCGGTTCGAAGGCATCGGATGCCGTCTTCAGCGCGCCGTATTCCTCCTCGGTCAGCTCGATGTCGGCGGCTGCCACATTGTTTTCCAACTGGGCGACGTTCGCGGCCCCGGGGATCGCTACCACGTTCGGATGCCGGATCACCCATGCCAGCGCGATCTGCGCGGGACTTGCGTTGTGGCCCGCGGCAACATCGCGCAGGACATTGAGGACCGGCCGTGCCGCGTCCAGGTTCCCCGGAAGGAACAGGGGGTTCGCCGCGCGCGCCCGCGATGACGGGCGGTGCTCCCGGGTGTAACGACCGGACAGCAGGCCCTGCGCGAGCGGGCTGTAGGCGATGATCAGACGGTCGTTCTTGATCGCGTAGGGAAGTAGATCCGTCTCGGCCCGTGGTCGCAGCAGGCTGAACTCGACCTGGTTGGACAGCACCGGCGCGCCGAGGGCCTCCTCGGCGGCCTGCCACCGTTCCAGGGAGTAGTTACTCACGCCGACCTCGCTGACGAGGCCGACCCGCTGGAGCGAGGCCATGCCCCGCATGATGGTGGTGTCCCGGATCAGTGGATTCGGCTGGTGTACCTGGTAGAGGTCGATCTGTCGGACGCCAAGGCGGTTGGCGCTGGCCACCCCGCGCTGCTCGACGACCGGTGCCACCGGCAGCACCGGAAAGATCTTCGTGGCGACGAAGGAGGTCCCGAACGCGTTGGCCTCGTTGAGCGCGCCGCCGAGAATCCGCTCGCTGCGCCCGAACCCGTACACCTCCGCCGTGTCGAAGAACGTCACGCCGAGCTCGACCGCCCGTCGGACGATCGCCGGTGCCTCACTGGCGGCGTAGGCGGCGCCATAGCCCCACTCCCGTGAGCCGAACTGCCACGCACCCAAACCGATCACGGAGATCTTCTTCTTCGTCGTTACTCCATCGACATACCTCATGACCCCAGTGAACGCCGTATCGACCCGCAGCGCGACCGGGCGGCATCCATTCGCGCCCGTGGGTGCTTACACGCGGGGCATGTCGCGACTCGTGAGCGGCCGCGTCGCGTCCCCATCGCGTCCCCATCGGCCTGTGGCCCCGCGCGAGGGGGCTGCTAGTTTGCTCAGGTCCGCCCGCGGTGGAGCGACGGGTTACGATCACGTCGCTCGGGGCAGGTCGACGTGAAGGGTGAAGGGGAGCGCGGTGGTCCAGCAGTTCAGTCGGGGGCAGAAGAGTCAACTGTCCGCGGTCACCCCGGGCACCGACCTCTACATCGGCATTGCGCTCAACGCTCCCGGCCTGACCTGGGACGTCTCCTGCTTCGGACTGGACGCGAACGACAAGCTGTCCGACGACCGGTACTTCATCTTCTTCAACCAGCCGAAGTCGCCGGAGGAGTCCGTTCAGCTTCTCGGTGAGCAGGCCGGCGACACCCAGTCGTTCCGGGTGACCCTGGAGAAGGTGCCCGCGAGCATCCACAAGCTGGCGTTCTGCGCGGCGATCGACGGAGCCGGAGCGGCGTCGGGGATTTCCTCGGGCTACTTCCGCATCGTCGTCGGGGGCAGCGAGGTCATGCGGTACGCGTTCACCGGAGCGGACTTCACCAGTGAACGCGCCGTCATGATCTGCGATCTGTACCGCAAGGGGGTCTGGCGGGTCTCGGCGGTCGGGCAGGGCTTCGCCGGCGGGCTTGCCGAGCTGATCCGCTCCTTCGGCGGCGACGTGGAGGACGAACCGGCCCCGCCGTTGGCGCCGGCCGCATCGACCGGCTTCGGCCCGCCTCTGGGCGCCACGCAGACCTTCGCGCCGCCGCCTGCACCCGTCGCGACCGGCCCGGCCTACAGCAAGCCGTCGCCATCCCAGGTACCGCCATCCCAGGTATCACCGCCATCCGTTCCCTCGGCATCAGCACCCGCGTACGCGCAGCCCGTGGCGCCTCCGGCCGCACCGGTACCCGTGCAACCACCCGGTTACGGCCAGCCGCAGCCGGGTTATGGCCAGCAGCAACCTGGGTATGGCCAGCAGGCATCCGGCGGGTACGGCCCGGCTGAGGTCCTGCCGTCCCAGGCCCAGCCGGTGCAGCCGGGTGCGATGAACAGCCTGAGCCCCTACCGCGAGGTCCCCACCGCTGGCCGTTGGACGCAGCAGAACGGCAAACTGGTCAAGGTCACCCTTGGCCAGGGCCCGGACGTGCTTGCGCTGCGTGGGTCGATGGTGGCCTACCAGGGCGACGTCGACTTCGACTACAAGAGCGCCGGTCTGCGCGGGATGCTGGAGAACAAACTCACCGGCCAGGGACTCAAGCTCATGACCTGCAAGGGCCGTGGAGAGGTCTTCCTCGCCCATGATGCCGGTGATCTGCACATCGTCGAGCTGAACGGCCAGTCGCTGTGCATCAGCACCAGGAACATCCTGGCGTTCGACAGCACCCTGCACACCGAGGTCAAGCGTATTGAAAGCCCCGGTATCCCGGGTGGTGGCCTTTTCCACTTCGAGGTGTCCGGTCAGGGCTCGATCGTGGTGATGACCAAGGGCGCGCCGATGACGCTGAACGTTGCCGGGCCGACGTTCGCCGACATGAACGCCCTGGTGGCCTGGACGTCCGGAATGCGGGTGAGCGTGTCGACCCAGGTGCGTATCTCCCGGCAGATCTACGCGGGCAGCAGCGGTGAATCCCTGGCGCTGCAGTTCATGGGATTCCAGGGTCATTTCGTGGTCGTCCAGCCGTACGAGGTCTGAGCGGGCGGGAGCTTTCCGTGCAGGGAACACTGATGGACCATTTCGGCCAGACGCAGATCATGGACCGGATGAGCAGGCATGGCTCCAAGATCGCCAAAGTGGTCATGCAGCCTGGGCAGGACCTGTTCGCCAGGGTCGGCTCGATGATCGCCTATGAGGGTCTGATCGACTTCAACCCGCAGCCGCCGCAGTTGCGCCGGATGGCCTCGTCCTGGGCGACCGGCGAGGGCGTGCCGCTGATGACCGCCGTCGGCCAGGGCCTGCTGTACCTGGCCGACTATGGCAAGGAGGTCATCGTCGTCCAGCTCGCCGGCGAGGGCCTGTCGGTCAACGGCAAGAACATCCTCGCGTTCGACGCCACCCTGCAGTGGGGGATCGAACGTGTCCGCGGCGTCAGCATGCTGTCCGGGATGGGCATGTTCAACGTGGTCATCCGCGGTCATGGTTGGGTCGCGATGACCTCGAAGGGCAACCCGGTCATGCTCGACACCCGGGAGGCGCCCACGTTCGTCGACACCGACGCGCTGGTTGCCTACACCGACGGGCTGCAGGTCCAGCCGCGGCGCACCGCCCGGCTCGGTGGGCTGATCGGCCGCGGTTCCGGTGAGGCGTTCCAGCTCGGTTTCTCCGGGCAGGGTTTCGTCGTGGTGCAGCCGAGCGAGGACGAACGACCGAACTTCTCGGTGCGTGGATGACCCGGTGCGTGGGTGAGAGGATTCGACGATGAGCCATCCTGGTTTCCCCGGCGGCCAGCCCGGCGGCTACCCACCGCCCGGCGGCCAGCCCGGCGGCTACCCACCGCCCGGCGGGACCCCCGGTGGATATCCGCCCGGTGGCGCACCGGGCGGGATCCGCAGCAGCCTGCTCGACAATCCTGAGGTGCAGGCGCGGGAACGCTTCACCCTGCAGAACGGCAAGATGCTCAAGGCGACCCTCGGCGCGGAGGGCATGAAGGAGTTCTACGCGCGCAAGGGCGCCATGGTCGCCTACCAGGGCGGCGCGAACTTCGACGGGCAGTGGGAAGGCTGGGGTCACCACGTCCGCTCGCTGTTCGGCGAGGGCGAGGGCCTGAACCTGATGAAGGTCTCCGGCGGCGGAACGGTCTTCCTCGCCCATCAGGCCCAGGACGTCCACATCCTCGACCTCGCCGGCGACGGGCTGACGGTCGACGGCAAGAACGTGCTCGCCTTCGACATCGACCTGCGCTGGGACATCGTCCGCATCGACTCCCAGGTGTCCATCGCGGGGGCCGGTAACTACCAGGTGGAGCTGTCCGGGAACGGCAAGGTCGCGCTGGTGACGTCGGGCGCTCCGCTGGTCATGCGGGTGACCCCGCAGAACTACTACTTCGCGGACGCGGACGCGGTGGTGGGCTGGTCGTCGAGCCTGCAGGTGTCGATGCAGGCCGCGGTCACCTCGTCGTCGGTGTGGAAGCCGCGCGGCAACACCGGTGAGAGCTGGCAGATGCAGTTCTCCGGGGACGGCTATGTCATCGTCCAGCCGTGTGAGCTGCTCCCGCCCTACAACGCGCTTGCCGGTGCCGGCCTCGGCGGCCACTTCGGGCTCGGCGAGGGCGGTTTCGCCGGTAACGAGATGCACGGCCACCAGGGCGGTCAGGGGCACGGCGGTCAGGGGCACGGCGGCGGGGGCCTTCCGGGTGGCATCCCCGGAGGTCTGGGCGGAGCCCTCGGCGGCCTGTTCGGCAATCAGGGCCGGGGCGGCCTGTTCGGCGGCCGCTGATCTGAACGGCCCGTCTGTCCGTTTCCGCCGTCCGTCTGTTCGTTTCTGCCTCGTCATGCTGTTCGTGGGCATCATCGATGGCCTGCTGTGCCGCCGCGGATTCCCGAGCCTTTCGCTCGGCGATCTTGGCGGCCTGAGCTTTCGTCCCCTCGGCTTTTCGTGCGGCATGCTTGGCCATAGCACCTAGGGTGTCGAGGTGTGCACGCACCGCCTTCCCGAGGGTGTCGAGTGTCGCGGCATTCCCGCTGAACATCGGATCGTTCAGCGCGCAGACGCTCAACACCAGGGCCCGGCGGGCGTCGGGATCGGTCAGCTGTTGGAAACGCAGGTTCCGCCAGTCGGCGTACTGGCGTGCCGCAAGCTCCTTCGCGATCCGGCGGCACTGCGTGCTGAGGAAAACTTGGCGTCAGTACGGGGACGAGGAAGGAGCCGGCTTCCAGTGAGCTGTCGATCCGTACCTTCTATCGGATCGGTGACGGGATCGGTGCAGGTGTCCACCTGCCGCGCCAGGGACTCCCGGTAGGCGCGTATCCGATCAGCGGCGATCGCGGCGATCAGCGGCGATCGGTTCGAGGGCCGCCCTGCCGACTGGGCTCGTCATTCGGGTATCTGGTGCTTCTCGGCATTTCTTGGATTTATCGGCTATAGTCGAACATACGTTCGGTTCCGGGGGTGGGAGGTGATGGGGATGGCCGAAGGCGTCGCGGGAGACGCGGCGGGCGGCGCCGCCTGTGTCGATCTTGATTCTGAGGTGTTGGTCGGGTGGCTGAGAACGTCGCCGCCGGGTCCGGGGGTGATCGGTGTGCTGGCCGGGGTCGACCCGGGGTTGCTGTCACATTCGCAGCAGGTGGATCTACTGGTGGTGTTCGAGCAGGTGGCCGCGTGGGTGGCGGCAGGTCAGCAGCGGGTGTTGGCGGTGCTCGCGGCCAGCCCGGATGGTCCGGCTTCCCCGTCCGTGGACGACGAGGCGGTGTCGGGTGGTGGGGACGACTGGGTTCGTGAGGAGGTGGCGGCGGCATTGCGACTGTCGCCGGTGACGGCGGATCGGCGGCTACAGGTCGCGCGGGCGTTGGACGGCCGGTTGGGTGATACCTGGTCCGCGTTGACGGAGGGGTCGATCAGCTATGTACAGGCGGCGGCGATCGTTGCCGCGCTCGACGAGCTGGATGATCGGACGGCCGCAGCGGTGCAGGCACGGGTGTTGGGCCGGGCGTCGGGGCAGAGCCTGGCGGAGCTGCGGCGGTGTCTGCGTCGGGCGGTACTCGCCGCGGATCCGGTGAGCGCGGGCGAGCGGCATGAGCAGGCCCGGGTGGAACGTCGGGTGGAGCTGTGGCCGGCGCGGGATGGGATGGCGGAACTGCACGCGGTGCTGTCGGCGGAGGAGGCAGCGACGGTATGGACGGCGGTGGACGCGCTGGCCCACCAGCCCACCGATCCCGACCGCCAGCACCACAACCCGGACGGTATCGATGCGCGTCGGGCGGATGCGCTGGTCGGGTTGGCCACAGCCACACTGGCCAGGCCCGAGTTGCCGAGTCGCCATGGTGCCCGGCCGCACATCCAGGTGACGGTGGCCGTGACCACGTTGCTGGGTGTGGACGACGCGCCGGGTGAGCTGGCGGGGTACGGGCCGGTGACGGCGGAGGTGGCGCGTCGGGTCGCCGCCGACGGTGTCTGGCGCCGGCTGCTGACCGATCCGGTGACCGGCCGGTTGGTGGACTACGGGCGGACGGTCTACCGGCCGCCGGCGGATCTGGCTCGGTTCGTGATCGCACGTGATCAGCGGTGCTCGTTTCCGCACTGCGGCCAGCCCGCTGTCCGCTGCGATCTGGATCATGTGATCCGCTACCCTGACGGTCCAATCAACGCCGACAATCTGGCTGCTCTGTGCAGGCGGCATCACAGGGCCAAGCATGAAGGTGGGTGGAAGCTCGCCGCTGCGGATGGTGGGCATGACTGGACCAGTCCGGCCGGTAGGAGCTACCACGTCCAGGTGCCCAGCGTCCTACCGGATCCGTAACCCGGCGTGGGTGGCCAGATCGATCTTCGGGATCGTAGGTTGGTTCGGGATTGTGGGCCGGGCAGTCAGATGGCGAACACTCGTCGAGCATTTCCGGCCAGGAACATCTCCTGTGCCTGCGCGTCAAGACCGAGGCCGTCCAGTCCTTCCAGCGCCCGCCTGGGAGTGATCATCGGGTAGTTCGTCCCGAACAGCACTTTATAGCGGCCCTGTCCCTGCATGTACGCGACCAGCTCGGAGGGGTAGCGGTGGCTGGCGTAGGCGGAGGTGTCGATGTGGACGTTCGGGTATTTCGTCGCCAGGGCGATCATTTCTGTGGTCCATGGGTAGCCGATATGGCCGCCGACAATGATGAGTTCCGGGAACTCCAAGGCCACGTCGTCGAGATATGGGATGGGTCTGCCGGTCTCCGAGGTACGCAGAGGCCCGGTGTGGCCGACCTGGGTGCAGAACGGGATACCCAGCTCGACGCATTCGGCGTACAGCGGGTAGTAACGGCGGTCGTTGGGCGGCAGGGTCCACAGCCACGGCACGATCCGCAGCGCCTTGAAACCCAGATCATGAATGGCTCGGCGGAGCTCGTGGACGGCGGCAACCGGGTAACGCAGATCGACGGCCGCGATCCCGGCGAGCCGATCGGGGTACTCGGAGACGAAGGCGGCGACCTCGTCGTTGGAGATCAGTGGTCCGTCCGGGCCGTGCCAGGCGCAGACCAGCCCGCGCGCGATCCCGGCTTCGTCCATGGCCGCGATCGTCCAGTCCAGTGACGGTTCCTCCGTCGGTTTCGCCGTACCCGTCCAGCGACGTAGAGATGCGAACATGTCGTCCCGCAGGAACCGAAGCGTCGGATGTTGCATCCACGCGTCGATGATTGTCGTCATGCAGGCCATACTTCCCAATAATCATGCCGGCGTGAGGACGACGCGGTGAGGACGACGCGGTGAGGACGACGCGGTGAGGACGACGCGGTGAGGACGACGCCGTGGTGAACGGTTGGCGCGCGGACGAGGAGTCTGGTTTATGAACGGCCGTGGCGAGGAGCTCGACGCCTCAGGTCCGTACGGCGGTGAGGTCCCGCAGCTGCCGGCCGGGGTGCGTCCGATGCCCGGGGATCCGCACCGTATCGGCCCGTACCGGGTGTTCGGCCGCCTGGGGGAGGGCGGCATGGGCGTGGTCTATTTCGGCCAGGCTCCCGACGGCCGGTTCGTCGCGGTGAAGGTGGTGGCCTCCCGGCACGCCCGGGACGAGGACTTCCTGCTCCGCTTCCGTCACGAGGGTGACCATGCGCGCCGGGTTCCCCGGTTCTGCACCGCCGAGGTTCTCGACGTCGACGTCACCGCTCAACCGCCGTACCTGGTGACCGAGTACATCGACGGCCCGACCCTGCAGGAGGCGGTGCGCTCCGGAGGGCCGCTGCGCAAGGCCGAACTGGACCAGCTTGCCGTCGCGATGGTGACCGCCCTGTCCGCGATCCACGGCGCGGGGCTTGTCCACCGTGATCTCAAACCTGGCAACGTCCTGCTGTCCCGGATGGGTCCCCGGGTGATCGATTTCGGGATCGCCCGGACGATGGAGGCGTCCGCCGGGCTGACCGCCACCGGAGTGGTGGTGGGAACGGGCAGCTACATGGCGCCCGAGCAGCACATGGGCGACGGCGCGACCCCGGCCTCGGATGTGTTCGCCTGGGGCGGGGTCATGGCCTACGCGGCCAGTGGTCACGCGCCGTTCGGCAACGGCCCGCCGCACATGATCGCCTATCGGGTTGTGCATGGTGAACCCGACATGGTGGCGTTGGACCCGCCCCTGCGCGAGGCGGTCACCGCGGCCCTGCGCAAGAATCCCGCCCACCGGCCCTCTGTCGGTCAGCTGCTGCACATGCTCGGAGTGCCCGGTGGTGCCGGGCCCGGCCACTACCAGCCTCCGGTGGGGCAGTTCCCGGTGGGGCAGTTCCCGGTTGTCAGGTCTGCGCCGGACCGGAACGGCCGACGATGGTGGCTGCCCGCATCCGTCGCCCTGGCGGCCGTCGTGCTGGTCGCCGCTGTGGGGGTGGTGCTCTCGAGTAGCGGGTCAGACCACTCGGACAGCCGGTCCGGTGTGCTCGTGGCGGGTGCGGCATCGTCGGTCCCCGCCAGGGTCACTTCCACCACAGGCTCTCCCACCACAGGCTCTCCTGTTCCTGCCGTCGGTTCTCTCGGCGGCCACTGGACCGGCACCTGGGGTAGCGGCGACCACGAGCACTTCGTGGCGGTGGACGGTGCGAACTTTCGAATGATCTACGACTATGAGAACGGACGGGTGTCCGGGACTCTCCGTGGTGACACGATCCGCGCCCGATGGGCGGAGGGGCCGATCAGCCTCCCACCGGTCCGCACCGGCTGGGTCGAGTTCCGGGTCGTCCGCAGCGGCGCCGGAGTCCGTCTCGACGGTCAGTGGGGCGACGACACGGGCGGTGGTGTCGGCACCTGGCAGATCTGGCGCGTCGACGGCGTGGTGACCCCGGACGCGGCTGCACGTCTTTCGGACAGGACCATCTTCCCTGCCCCGCCGTCATGACCAGGCCGTATGGCGATCTCCGCCGACTCGCTGGTTTCGGCTGACCGTGTCGATGATCTGCGCGGTCGGGCCGACGACGAGCACTTCGTCACCTGGCCGCAGCCGGGTGTGTCGGGTCGGCCGGTAGTTCGGCGCGCGGTCGACGGTGCCGTCGTACTCCGATGATGTGGCGACCGCGAGCATCCGTGTGCCGGTCGACAGTTCCTGCAGGGTCGGTCCGTCCAGCCCGCCGCCGGCGGCGACGGTGATCCGGGCGACCAGGAAGGGCGTGCGGTCGACGTAGAAGGTGCTGACAACCTCGTAGTCGAGGGCGGCTCCGACAAACCACGGCGTGGCCAGGGCGGAGGCACTTCGGGCCGTGTGGATGGCGAACCGGCGTTCGGCCTCGTCGGCAAGGGTGGTGTCGAAGATGCGCAGCACCACTCTGAGCCCGCGTTCGGTGTCGTCGTCGGTTCCGGTGTCGTCGTCGGTTCTGGTTTTGGTTCTGGGCGAGTCGGCTCTCGGCTTACGCCACCTGCGCTTACGCCGACGGCCATCCAGAAGATCTTTGAATGCCTCCCGCGCGGACAGCACCGTCTCCAGGTTCGCCACATCGTCGCTGGTCAAGGCGGCGAGTGTGGTTGCCCGGGCGAGCCCGGCCTCCATCAGCGTCGCGCGAACCGTGGCGTCACCGAACACGACCGGAATCTTGAGGTCCCGGACGACCGACAGGAAACGGTTGTTCTCGTCGCGTTCGACGATCACGACGTCGCGTCCGGCGGCGAGCAGACCTTCGACGGTCGCGAGCCCGACGGAACCCAGCCCGCAGACGATGACATGGTCACGTGCGGTGGTTGCGCGTCCTCGACCGATCGCCCGTTCCAATCTACGGCTGATGATCACGTTGGTGATGAACGCGTAGACGACCGCGATGGACAGCGCACCGATCAGGATCAGGACGATGCCGAAGACCTGCAGCCACTGGCCGGCTGCGCCGAAGTTGAAATCGCCGTAGCCGACAGTAGCCATTGTCTCGACGGTCAGGTAAAGCGCGTCGAGAGGGCTGAAGTCGGCCGGCGCGGTGGGGTCGTTGTCGACATAGGTCAGTGAGAGCACCAGCGTGCTGATAGCCATGATCGCCAGTACGGCGCCGAGAGCGATCCGGAACGGACGGTCGAACTCGGCTGCCGTGGTCACGGCGACGTCGCGTGCCCAGGTGCGCAGGGGACGCCGCCGGATTCGACCCGACGGCGGGTCGGCATGGTGCACCGAAAGGTCTGCGAGCGTGTCGGCGTCGTGCGCGCCGACCACCCGCACGCCGTTGTCGGCGAAATCCCCCAGCCTGCCGAGCAGAGCGAGACGGTCACCAGGTGTGATCACCGTATCCCGATCCGGGCACAGCTCGGCAAGTCGTTCACCCGGTCGCCGCAGCGAGACCGGTGTCAGGTTTCCGAAGATCTGCCGGAACGCTCCGGACGAGCTGACCGGGACGTCCACCACCGTGAAGACTTCCGGTCCGAGGCGGAACGCATGTCGCACATCGGACCTGATGCATGCTTCGACGAAACTGTGGCCGGCTTTCTCCGCCAGGTTCAGCACCCGTGCCGTGGGAAGAGCCGCGCCGAGCTGGTCGCCGAGCTGGGCATTGGTGACCCGCACGATAACGCGCAGCTCGGGCGCGATCTCGGTGGCGACCAGGGCCGTCTCAAGGTTGTCGAGGTCGATATCGTGGCAGGCGATCAGCGCGTCCGCGCCGGTGATCGATGCCTGGCGCAGCGCTTCGCCCGTATGCGCCTGGTCAAGGAGGACGGGGACTCCCCACCGGTCCAGCCGGCGCCGCAGCGTAGCGATGTCACGTCCCGCGATGACGATGATCGGCACCCCGGCGGCGTGCAGCTGCTCGGCGATCCTGAAGCCCAGGTTGTTCAGCCCACAGACGATGACGTGGCCATATGCGTGACCGGACAGGACTGCCACCCCACCTCCACCCGCATGTGCGACCCGGCCGGTATGGATGCAGTATGCCGCTCTCCAAGCATGCGGGCCCGGCACCGGGGAACACTCTTGGACGGCTGCCAGCCGGTGAATCTCGGGTGGTGGTGCCGGCTGGTCGTGTGAGGGTACCGATGGCGAGGGGGTCGCAACGGTCGCGACGGCAACGGGACGACGGAACCGCGCCGAAGCTCCCGGTTCGCTCTGGGCGGTCCTGCTCGTTGTGGGTATCACCATGACGGTACTGGGCGTCCGTCGACGGGGTCGGGTGGATCGTCCTTGCGCTCGGTCTGCGGCGGGCCGCGTTGCGATATTCCTGTTGTGATATTCCTGCTGTGATATCCCTGCCGGAGCGCGGCGGGAGGCGCAGGCGGGACGGGAGAATCACGCGGCATGGCAGTGGTGGAGCCGTTTCGCGGGTCGGTGCTGGAAGCGGTGCTGGAACGGATCACCTACGCCAACGAGGACACGGGGTACACCGTCGCCCGGGTGGACGCCGGGCGCCACGGTGACCTGGTCACGGTGGTGGGTGCACTGCTGGGCGCGCAGCCCGGCGAGTCGCTGCGGATGCGGGGACGGTGGGGTTCGCATCCCCAGTATGGCAAGCAGTTCCAGGTCGAGGACTACACGACCGTGCTGCCGGCGACGGTTCAGGGTATTCGTCGCTATCTCGGTTCAGGGCTGATCAAAGGCATCGGGCCGAAGCTCGCCGAGCGGATCGTCGAGCATTTCGGGATCGCGGCCCTGGATGTCATCGAACAGCAGCCCGAACGGCTGATCGAGGTTCCGAAACTCGGGCCCAAGCGGACGAAGGCGATCGCGGCCGCCTGGGAGGAACAGAAGTCGATCAAGGAGGTGATGGTCTTCCTCCAGGGGGTCGGGGTGTCCACGTCGTTGGCGGTACGGATCTACAAGCAGTACGCCGATCGTTCGATCGACGTGGTCCGTAAGGAGCCGTACCGGTTGGCGACCGACGTGTGGGGCATCGGTTTCCGCACCGCGGACACGATCGCGAAAGCCGTCGGGATTCCGCATGACAGCCCGCAGCGGATCAAGGCCGGTCTGGTGTTCACGCTGTCGGAGTCCACCGGGGACGGGAACTGCTTCCTTCCCGAACATCAGCTGATCGCGGAGGCAATCAAGATCCTGCAGGTCGACACCGGGGCGGTGATCGAGTGCCTGGCCGAGCTCGTGGTCGAGGAAGGGGTGGTCCGCGAGGAGATCCCGGGGGACGACCCGGACGAGCCGGTCGCCGCGGTCTACCTGGTTCCGTTCCACCGCGCCGAGATCTCCCTGGCGAACCAGCTGCTGCGACTGCTGCGGACACCGACCGACCGGATGCCCGCGTTCGTGGACGTCGACTGGGGCCGGGCACTGTCCTGGCTGCACGCGCGGACCCGGACGCAGCTTGCGCCCGAGCAGGAAGCGGCGGTGAAACTCGCCCTGACCGAGAAGGTCGCCGTACTCACCGGCGGGCCGGGGTGCGGCAAGAGCTTCACCGTCCGGTCGGTGGTCACTCTCGCTCGGGCCAAGGGCGCGAAGGTGGTGCTGGCCGCACCCACCGGTCGAGCGGCCAAACGGCTCACCGAGCTGACCGGGCAGGATGCGTCCACCGTGCACCGGCTTTTGGAACTGCGCCCCGGTGGGGACGCCGCCTTCGACCGGGACCGGCCCCTCGATGCCGATCTCGTCGTCGTCGACGAGGCGTCCATGCTCGATCTCCTGTTGGCCAACAAGCTCGCCAAGGCCGTCCCGCCGGGGGCGCATCTGCTGCTGGTCGGGGACGTCGACCAGCTGCCGTCCGTCGGCGCCGGTGAGGTCCTGCGTGATCTGCTGGCCGTGGGTACGCCGGTCCCGCACGTGCGGCTCACCCGCGTCTTCCGGCAGGCGCAGGAGTCCGGTGTGGTGACCAACGCGCACCGCATCAACGCTGGCGACCACCCGTTGGTGCGCGGCTTGTCGGACTTCTTCTTCTTCGCCGCGGACGAGGCTGAGGACGCCGCGGTGATGACCGTCGACGTCGTGGCCCGCCGCATCCCGGCGAGGTTCGGGCTCGACCCACGCCGGGATGTGCAGGTGCTCGCCCCGATGCACCGCGGCCCGGCAGGTGCCGGCGCACTGAACACCCTGCTACAGGAGGCGCTGACGCCGTCCCGCCAGGACGTGCCCGAACGCAGGGTCGGCGGCCGGGTCTTTCGGGTCGGGGACAAGGTGACCCAGATCCGCAACAACTACGACAAGGGCGCGAGCGGTGTCTTCAACGGAACTCTCGGCGTGGTCACGGCCCTCGACCCCGACGAGCAGAAGCTCACGGTGCGCACGGACGAGGACGAGGACATCGACTACGAGTTCACCGAACTCGATGAGCTCGTCCATGCCTATGCCGTGACCATCCACCGTTCGCAGGGCAGCGAGTACCCGGCGGTGGTCATCCCGATCACTACCAGTGCCTGGATGATGCTGCAACGCAACCTTCTGTACACGGCGATCACCCGGGCCCGCAAACTGGTGGTCCTCGTCGGTTCGCGCAGGGCGATCGGGCAGGCCGTCCGCGCCGTCGGTGGCGGGCGTCGCCACACCGCGCTCGACCACCGGTTGCGTGCTGTCACCCGGTGATCTCGGGTGGCCCTATCCGGTTCTCGTGCGGTGCGCAGATGTGCCGTCCCGGCTGACGGGCCGTCCCGCCCGACCTCTTGCGGAATCGTGTAATTAATAGGAAGGTCCTGCTGTCGGTAGGCGAGGGCGGGTCGACCCGAAGGAGCTGGTCCGGTGCGTCGTACGCTGTTCGAACCCGAGCACGAAGAGTTCCGGAAGCTTGCTCGGGCCTTCTTCGAGAAGGAGTGCGTCCCGCACACCGGCGAGTGGGAGCAGGCCGGGGTCGTCGACCGGGAGGTCTGGCGGAAGGCGGGCCGCGCGGGTCTGCTGCTGTGGTCGGCGCCGGAGGAGTACGGCGGCGCCGGAGTCAACGACTACCGGTACAGCATGGTGCTCGCGGAGGAGTTCTGGGCGACCGGCACCGTCGGCGTCGGTTTCGGGCTGCAGAACGACGTGATGCCCCCCTACATCATCAAACTGACCACCGAGGAGCAGAAGGCCCGGTGGCTGCCCGGCTCGGTGAGCGGGGACATCATCTGGGCGCTGGCCATGAGCGAGCCCGGCGCCGGTTCGGACGTGAAGGCGATCCGCACGACAGCCCGCCGCGACGGTGACCACTACGTCGTGTCCGGTTCGAAGACGTTCATCACGAACGGGCTGCTGTGCGACAAGGCGCTCGTCGCCGTCAAGACCGACCCGGACGCCGGCCACCGGGGGATCAGCCTGCTCGTCATCGACGCGGATTCGCCGGGCTTCAGCCGTGGCCACAAGCTCGACAAGATCGGGCAGAAGGCGCAGGACACCGCCGAGTTGTTCTTCGACGAGGTGCGGGTGCCGATATCGAACCTGGTCGGCCAGGAGGGGCGCGGCTTCTACCACCTGATGGAGAGCCTCGGCACGGAGCGGCTCGGCGCGGGAGTCGGCGCGGTCGCCATCATGAAGCGGGCACTCGCGTTGACGATCGAGCAGGTGCGCACACGCAAGGCGTTCGGTACGACGATCGGTTCGTTCCAGAACACCCGGTTCGAGCTGGCCGCGATCAAGACGTTGTGCGACGTCGCGCAGGCGTATGTGGATTCCGCGGTGCAGGCGTATCTAGACGGTGAGCTCAGCGCGGTCGACTCCGCCGGTCTCAAGCAGTGGACGACCGACACCCAGTGTGAGGTCGTCGACCGCTGTCTGCAGCTGTTCGGCGGCTATGGCTACATGAACGAGTACGAGATCGCCCGGTTGTGGCGTGACGGTCGGGTGCAGCGGATCTACGCCGGTTCCAACGAGGTCATGAAGGAGATCGTGGGACGCTCGCTCAACCTCGATGGTGAATAAATCCTGACGGTGAACAAATCCTGACCATGAGTGAATCTCGAGGGTGAACAAATGGTGAGGCTCACCGCGGCCCACTGGCCGGCCGACACGAGTGTCGAGCTGGTCGAGGAGTCGGTCGGCAACTGGCTACGGCATGTTGCCCACCGGCACCCCGACCGGCCGGCGCTGCGCTGGTCGGTGGGCGAGGGCCTGGAGACCCTGACCTATGCCGGGTTGGTCGCTGATGCCGGCGCCGTCGCGGCGGGCCTGCTCGGCGTGGTGGAACCAGGGGACCGGATCGCGCTGTGGGCACCCAACTGCGTTGACTGGATCATCGTGCAGTGCGCCAGCGCGCTGGCGGGCACCGTGCTCGTACCGGTCAACACCTCGCTGCGGGACGACGAGGTCCGCCACGAGCTGCGACAGTCCGGCGCGAGGCTCGTCATCGCAGCGGCCGAACACCGCGGGTCGCCGTTGCGCGAGCGTGCCGAGGCGCTCGCCCGCGAGTTACCGCGACCTGCGCGCGTCCTGCCGCTTGAGGAACTGCGGCTTGCGCTGCCGGCGCAGTCGGGGCCGTTGCCCGTGGTGTCGCCCCAGGCGCCGTTCCTCATCCAGTACACGTCGGGGACGACGGGAAGACCCAAGGGCGCTGTCCTGTCCCACTTCGCCGTGCTCAACACCGGGCGCATCGCGGGGCGTGTCTTCCAAGCGCCGCTGGTGTGGTGTTCCGGCCTGCCCCTGCACCATGTGGGAGGTTCGGTGTCCGGGGTCCTGATGACATTCGGCGCGGAGGGCACGATGGTCCTGTCCCCGGGCTTCGAACCGGGGCGGACGCTGCGGCTCATCGAGCAGGCGCAGGTCACGGCGCTGGGGGCCGTTCCGACGATGTTGTACGACCTGCTGGCCTACCCCGCGCTCACCAGCCACGACATCAGTAGTCTCCAGGTCATCCAGACGGGCGGCACGACCGTGCCACCCGCGCTCATCCGCCGCGCCGAAGCAGTGCTGGGCTGCCGCGTAATCATCTCCTACGGTCAGTCCGAGGCGCCGAACGCAACCGCCTGCCTGCCTTCGGACAGCGATCTGATCAAGGCTGAGACGCTCGGGCGGGCACTCGCCCACCGTGAGGCACGCATCAGCGTGCCCGGCACCGGCACCGGCGGCGACACCGGCGGCACAGCGGGCATCGGTGAGCACGGCGAGCTGTTGATCCGCTCATCGCTGAGCATGAGTGGCTACCACGACGATCCCGACGCCACCAGCCGGACGCTCGACGATGACGGCTGGCTGCACACCGGTGACCTGTGCAGCATGGACGCCGACGGCATCCTGCGGATCCACGGCCGTATCCGGGACGTCATCATCCGCGGTGGGGAGAACATCTACCCGCGTGAGGTGGAGGAAACGCTTCTGGAGCATCCGGCTGTCGCGGACGTGGCGGTGGTCGGTGCGCCCGACGACCGCCTCGGCGAGGTCCCGGTCGCCTTCGTCGTGCCCGCCCCCGGCCAGGAAACCGATGCGGCGGAGCTGGCGGCGTTCACGCGCTCCCGGCTCGCCTACTTCAAGGTGCCGGTCGACTGGTGTGTCGTGGACGCCCTTCCCCGCACGGCGTCAGGCAAGGTACAGAAGTTCCTCCTCCGCCAGTCGGTGGCGCGGACGGAGTGACATCGCGGCGGACCGGTCGGTTGCGCTGAGACAGTGACATCGCGGACCGGTCGGTTGCGCTGAGACAGTGACACCGCGGCGGACCGGTCGGTTGCGCTGAGACGCCGCCGCCGTTCGCGATTTTCACCCATCTGATCCGCATCGCGTGGGGATGGGTGTTGCCGCGCGTCATCGGAGACGCGACAGGTGGACGCACTGTGTGCTCAGCCTTACTCTCGGTAGGGAGGTCGGCCTGGACTGAAACATTGGTTCGCTGGAGGGGGAAAGCGCCATGAACAGATCGCTGATCGTTGCCAGAATAACGCCCGGTTCCCAGTCGGATGTCGCGGGTGTCTTCGCCGAGTCGGATGCCACTGGGCTGCCGCGTGTCGCGGGCGTCGTCCACCGTTCACTCTATTCGCTCGGGGACCTCTACATCCATCTTCTGGAGACGGCCGACGACGGTCGACGGGCGATTGAGAACGTCCGTGAGCACGAGGAGTTCAAAAACGTCAGCGACCGGCTTCGGCCGTATATCCAGCCGTACCTGCCGACCTGGCGTTCACCGCAGGATGCGATAGCGCAGTGCTTCTACACCTATGAATCCACTGGAACCACTGAACCCACACGGTCCGCGCGCCGCGGGGAGGCGGCGTGAGGATGCCCACGGATTTCCGTGTGGGGCAGCATTCCATCAGCCTGGTCGACCGCATGGTCGCAGCTTCGGAAAGAGACGACGATGAGTACTGAGGCTACCGGCCGCGCGCGGGCCGTCGTCACGCCGGCGCAGATATCGGAGATTCTCGCCACGAAGGCCGGTGTGGATCCCGAGGTGTTCACGGGGAATGACCAGCTTTCCCTCCGGGACCTTGAGATCGACTCGCTGGCGGTGCTGGAACTGCAAGCGGTGATCCTCGAGAGCTTCGGCGTCGAGATTCCCGAGAATGCCATCGACATGACCGTGGGCGAGATTGCCGGCGTTGTCACCGAAGGTGCCGGAGAGGTGCGTTGAAGATGTCGGGACACACGCGGAACTCGGTTCTCATTGCCGCTCCTCTTGACGTCGCCTGGAATATGACGAATGACCTGGAGAACTGGCCCGATCTGTTCACGGAATACGCCTCGGTGGAAATTCTTGAGCGCCGGGGCGACACGGTGCGCTTTCGGCTGACCATGCATCCGGACGAGCACGGTCAGGTCTGGTCATGGGTCAGCGAACGCACGGTTGACCGGGGTCGCCGGGAGGTGCGCGCGCACCGGGTCGAACCCGGTCCCTTCGAGTACATGAACATCTTCTGGTCGTACGAGGAGGCTGACGGCGGCGTCCGGATGACCTGGGTGCAGGACTTCGCCATGCGTCCGGACGCACCGGTCGACGACGAGGCCATGACCACCCGGATCAACGCCAACTCGGTGATCCAGATGGAGGTCATCCGGGGCAAGGTCGAGCGGCGGGCAGCAGCCAGCGGAGTCGGTGTCGCGGGCGCGGCTCGCGCCGCGGGCGCCTGATGAGAGGGACAGGAGCATCTGACATGACTGTCATATCCTGCTGTGGACACGTAGCTGCCTGTGACGTGCCGGCCGACCGGCGCCGCGGCGGTGAGCTGCGTGTCCTGCTCGGCCCGCGCACCGTCGGGAGTACCTCCGGCTTCATGGGGGTGGCCACCCTCCGACCTGGCGAGAAGATCGCCGAGCATTACCATCCGTACAGCGAAGAGTTCCTCTGCGTCACGCGGGGGACCATCACCGTCGACTGCGACGACGAGCCCGTGGTCGTCGCATCCGACGAGGGCCTGTACATCCCGGTCGGGATGCGGCACCGGCTGCGCAACACCGGGGCCGGGGACGCGTCGGTCGTCTTCCACCTCGGCCCCCTCGCGCCCCGTCCCGACCTGGGCCACGTCGACACCGAACGGGCCGACACCGAACGGGCCGACACGGAGAAGGCCACCGCCGACACCGAACGGGCCGACACCGAGAAGGCCACCGCCGGCACCGGCGACCTGGCGGCCCCTCAATGAACGGCCCCCGACGGGTGGCGGTGACAGGCGTGGGCGTGGTGGCACCGGGTGGGGTGACCCGGGAGGCGTTCTGGTCGAGCCTGACCGAAGGACGGACCGCCACTCGCCGTATCACCTTCTTCGACCCATCGCCGTTTCGCTCCCGGGTTGCCGCCGAATGCGATTTCGATCCTTCGGCGGCCGGACTGTCGCCCCGACAGATCCGCAGGTCCGACCGGTACATCCAGTTCGCCCTCGCCGCAGCGGCGGAGGCCGTCACCGACAGCGGAATCGTCTTCGACGAGGCGACCGCGGACGCGACCGGCGTGGCGATGGGCACGGCGGTCGGCGCCACCACCGCCCTGGAGACCGAGTACGTCGTGGCCAGCGATGCCGGACGGGAATGGCTCGTCGATCCCGATCATGCCGCTCCGTTCCTGTACCAGGCACTGGTCCCGTCCAGTCTCGCCGCGGACGTCGGCGTCCGGTTCGCCACGCACGGCCCGGCGCAGGTCGTCTCGACCGGCTGCACGTCCGGGATCGACGCCATCGGGTACGGCTACCAGCTCGTGATGGACGGGGAGGCCGACGTGGTGCTTGCCGGCGCGTCGGACTCGCCGATCTCCCCGGTCACGCTCGCCTCGTTCGACGCGATCAAGGCGACGTCGCCGGACGACTCCGATCCCGCGCACGCGTCCCGGCCGTTCGACCGGGACCGGCAGGGATTCATCCTGGGCGAGGGGGGAGCCGTTCTCGTCCTGGAGGAGATGGGCCGCGCACTGCGCCGTGGCGCGCACGTCTACTGCGAGGTCGCGGGCTTCGCCACCCGGGGCAACGCCTTCCACATGACCGGGCTGCGTCCCGACGGTGCGGAGATGGCGGTCGCCATCAGCGATGCGTTGGATCAGGGACGACTCGCGCCGGAGCGGGTCTCCTACATCAACGCCCACGGTTCGGGGACCAAGCAGAACGACCGGCACGAGACCGCCGCGTTCAAACGGGCCCTGGGTGAGCACGCCTACCAGGTCCCGATCAGCTCCATCAAGTCCATGGTCGGCCACTCCCTCGGCGCGATCGGCGCCATCGAGATGGCTGCCTGCGCCCTGGCGATCGAGCACGGGGTGGTACCGCCGACCGCGAACTGGGCCAACCGCGATCCCGAATGCGATCTTGATTACACGCCGAACACGGCGCGGGAGCACCGGGTCGACGTCGCGTTGTCGGTCGGCAGCGGCTTCGGCGGGTTCCAGTCCGCCATGGTCTTCGCCAGGTTGCGGGAGGCGGCGTGATGACCCGTCATGTGATGACCCGGCGCGCGGTGGTGACCGGTATCGGGATCGTGGCCGCGAGCGGCGTGGGCGTGGACACCTACTGGAAGACGGCGCTGTCCGGGGAGGGTCGGATCGGGCGCATCACCTCCTTCAACCCGTCCCGGTACGCCACCACCCTCGCCGGGGAGATCGACGGCTTCCAGGCGGGCGAGCACCTGCCGAGCCGGTTCGCGGTGCAGACCGACCGGTGGACCCATCTGGCCTTCGCCGCCGCAGGTCAGGCCCTTGCCGATGCCGAGATCGACCCGGGGGCACTCGACCCGTACGACATGTCCGTGGCGCTCGCGAGCGGTTCTGGTGGGAACGTGTTCGGTCAGCGTGAGCTCCAGCATCTGTGGGGCTCGCCGTCGCGCACGGTCGGCGCCTACCAGTCGATCGCCTGGTTCTACGCGGCCACGGTCGGTCAGCTCTCGATCCGCCACGGTATGAAGGGGCCGTCGGTGGTGCTGGTGTCCGAGAGCGCGGGCGGGGTGGACAGCCTCGCTCATGCGGCCCGCCTCGTCCGCCGCGGGACCGCCGTGGTGCTGGCGGGCGGGACCGAAGCGCCGCTGTCCCCGTATGCGCTCACCTGCCAGCAGCACAGTGGCGCGATGACGACCCGGACCGACCCGGAGCGGGCGTACTGTCCGTTCGACGTGGACGCGGACGGTTATGTTCCCGGTGAGGGCGGTGCCGTTCTCGTCGTCGAGGATCTCGACCATGCCCTGGCCCGAGGTGCCCCGGTGATCTACGGGGAGATCGCCGGGGCTGCCGCCACGTTCGACGGGCGGCACCGCGGTCCGCGGGGTGACGGCGACGTGGGCCAGTACGCCCGTGCCATGACCACGGCCCTGGAGCGGGCGGGGGTCCGACCGGATGATCTCGACGTCGTCTTCCCCGACGCGCTCGGCGTGCCCGCCGGTGACCGGGACGAGTGTGCCGCCATGGGACGCGCGTTCGGGTCGGCGTCACCGGCCGTCACCACACAAAAGCCCCTGGTGGGCCGGCTCTACCAGGGCGGGGCCGCTCTGGACGTGGCCACGGCGCTGCTGGCGATGCGCCATGACCTACTGCCGCCGACCGCGGGCACCCGTGATCCCGCACCCGGATGCGAGCTGAACTTCGTGTCCGAGGTGACCCCGACGCCGGTGCAGGCCGCGATGGTCAACGCCCGTGGGCTCGACGGGTTCAACGCCTCGCTTGTGCTGCGTCGCTACCACGAGGAGAACTAGATGACCAACCTGGATACCACTGAAAGCGTCGGTCCGGACACGGTTCGCACGCTGCTGCGCATGCGGGCCATCCCCGGCCACGAGCAGGAGTTCGAGAGCGCCTGGATGAAGGCAGCCCAGGTCATCAGCAGGGAGCCGGGCAACATCCGCCAGGACCTCATGCGGGATCCGGCCAGCCCCGGCGAGTTCGTGATCGTCAGCGACTGGGCGAACCGTGCGGCTCTCGACGCCTTCGGGCGCAGCGCCCGACGCGATCATCTCACCACCGCGCTACGCGAACTGCGCGACGACGCGGCCCGCCAGACCTACGAGGTGCTGCACACCCTGGAGGGGCGGGGGCCGGCGGTACGGGTCCTGGTGACGACAACCGTGCCCATCGGCGAGGAGGAAACCTTCGAACAGGCCTTCCTGGAGGTCGCCGCGCAGATGCGGGGCACCCCCGGGCACATCCGGGAGGAGCTGCTGCACGAGCCCGGAACGCAGACCTACCACCTGCTCGCGGAGTGGACGTCGAAGGACGCCTTCCTCACCTGGGTCCAGGACCCGCGTCACACCGACAAGACCCGTCAGCTCCTCCCACACCTCACCCGTGGGTTCGCGCGCCGTATCTTCACGATCGCGGCCCGCCCGCCGGAGGCTCCAGCCGGGCTCCCCGCATCGCCGCCCGCCTCCCTCGGCGCCGTTCCCGGATACGACCCGGTTGCCCGTGTCACAAGGCAGGGGGACCCGCGGGCGACCACCGACGTGCTGGTCGTCGGCGCGGGACCGACCGGGCTCACCCTGGCCGTCGAACTGGCGCGCCGCGGCGTCCGATGCCGGCTGGTGGAGAAGAGCACCGAGCCGCCGGGGCAGGCGGACAAGGCCATCGGAGTGCACTGCCGAACCATGGAGATCTGGGAGGACATGGGCATCGTCGCAGAGGCGATGGACACCGGGATCTGGTTCAACGGCCAGATCGTCGTCGTCAACGGACGACAGACGCACCGGGTCGAATGGAACCTGCCGGAACTCCCCTACGCCCATCTGGGGTTGCCGCAGTACGAGACCGAACGCATCCTCACCGATCGGCTGGCGGCGCTGGGCGGTTCGGTCGAGCGTGGCGTGGCGCTGCGCGGCTTCACCCAGGACGCCTCCGGCGTGACCGCGCGGCTGTCGACCGCGGGTGTCGACGGCGGCGGCGAGGAGACGGTGCGCGCCCGGTACATCGTCGGATGCGACGGCGCGCACAGCACCGTGCGCAAGGAACTGAACCTGGCCTTCAACGCCGGGGCCGGCCGGTTCCCGCAGCTGTTCATGCTCGCCGACCTCGAGGTCGACTGGTCGATGCCCGAGGGTTACCTGCTGCGTTTCATGCAGGTGACCGATGGTCAACTGGGCGGGATGCTCGTGTGCGTCCCGTTGCGGGGCAGGGGCCGCTACCGGATGGCGACGATGGCACCGCCGCGCATCATGGCGGAGGCCGCCCGCACCGATGTCCCGCCCGGCTTCACCAAGGAGTACGAGCCGCCGACGCTCGCGGAGTTCCAGGTCGCGCTCGACCGGTTGGCTCCGGCCGGTACCACCGGACGTAACCTCCGCTGGTCGTCGATCTTCCGGATCAGTCACGGGATCGTCGACCGGTACCGGGTCGACCGTGCCTTCGTCGCCGGCGACGCCGCCCACCTGCACCCGCCCGCCGGCGGCCAGGGCATGAACACCGGTATCCAGGACGCCTACAACCTCGGCTGGAAGCTCGCCCTCGCGGTGGGCGGGCACGCGGGGCCGGGCCTGCTTGACAGTTACGAGGCGGAGCGCCGCCCGGCGGGCCAGTCGGTCATGGACCGGGCGGTGCGGGTGGCGTTCACCGACGAGATCGACAACGCCGACGAGAAGGCGCAGTTCCTCGACGAGATGCAGATGACGCTGACCTACCATGGCACCCCGGGAGTCGGCGAGGCGTTGGGCTGGGACGCGCCGGAACGGGGCCCGGCGGCCGGGGACCGCGCGCCGGACGTGCACGGGCTCAGGCGCCCCGGTGTCGGCCATCCGCTGCGGCTGTTCGAGCTGACCCGCGGCACCGTCCACACCCTGCTGTTCTACGCGGACTCCTCGACGACCCTGGAAGACCTGCGCGGCTACGAGAAGCTTGCCGTCCTGGTACGTCAGCAGGTCGGTGGACTGGTCAGGATCTACGTCGTCGCAGACCCGGACGCGTCGCCGGCGGTTGGCGTCGACCCGGGCGTTGACCTACAGGTCATCCACGACACCGCACGCGCCTTCCGGGCCGGCTATGCGACCACCGGACCGTGCGCCTACCTGATCCGACCCGACGGGCACGTCGGTTTCCGGACCAGGCCGGTCCTTGCCGGCGCCATCGAGGATCACCTGCACGCCGTCTTCGGCGGTTGAGACCGGGACACAGGTCAAGGGCACGGGTAAGGCAACCGGTAACGGAGATCGGGGGATCGGATGGACAGCAGCGCACGGTTGCGGGTTGTGGTCTGCGGCGCAGGCGTGGCAGGGATGACGACATCCCTCGCGCTCGCCCGGCTCGGGCACCACGTGGTGCTCGTCGACCGGGACGTGGCCGTGCGACCGGCTCAGGTGGGGGACGCGGCGTCGTGGAAACGGCCCGGGGTCGCGCAGTTCCACCAGCCGCACGCCTTTCTCGCCAGGATCTGTTCCGAACTGCTGGCGGACCTGCCCGACGTCGTGGACGATCTGCGTGCCGCCGGTGCGGTCGACGTGGCCCTGCCGGATGGGCTGCGCTCGTTCTGGTGCCGGCGCAGCACGCTGGAATGGACGTTGCGCCGGCAGGTCGAGGCCGAGCCGGGAATCAACGTCCGCCTCGATGCCGTGACGCGGGTCGAGGCGGAGCGGGGTGCGGTCACCGGGGTGCGTCTCGGCGGAAGTGGCCTGCATCCGGCGGATCTGGTGGTCGACTGCGGTGGTCGCAGCAGCCGACTGACCGCGGAACTGGTCGGCGAGCAGACCTTCTCCGAACCGGCGAACGAGGTCTACCGGTCACGCCGCTACCGGATGCGGCCCGGACGCCGGATGCCTTCGGTCAACCGCGGGGTGATCGGCGTCGACGAGTCGGACGGCTATGCGACCCTGGTCTTTCCACATGACGCCGGGATCTTCACGCTCACCTTCGTCCATCTGCCGGAGGACAGGACGCTGGCGGCCCTGCGGGCGGTGCCCGTCTTCGAGGCGGCCGCACGCTTCGTTCCGCTCGGGGCGGCGTGGACCGACCTGGACTTCGCCGAGCCGATCTCCGACATCATGGTCATGAGTGGCCTGCGTAACGTGTTCCGGCCGCTGCACCCGGCCGCGCCCCTGGGGCTGCACGCGATCGGTGACGTGGTCTGCACCACCAACCCGCACTTCGGCCGCGGCTCCTCCCTCGCTGTCGCGCACGCCCTCACGCTTACCCGGGCGGTGGCCGAGGACCCCGGCGACCGTGAGCTGTGGCGGACGAAGGTCAATGTCTGGGCCCACGACGAGCTGTGGGGGTGGTTCGACGACGCCCGGTCGCTGGACGGTGCGCGCACCGCGGCCTGGCGTTCGGTCATGGGCGGCGGGGTTCCGGTCATCCCGCGGATGAGCCCGTCCCCGGACGTCCTTCCGCAGATCATGGTGCTCGCAGCCGCCGGCGCCGACCCGGAGATCGCACGGATGGTGCTCCGCCACATGCACATGGCCGATCCGCCGGGGCGCCTGCGTGAGGTGGAACCGCGGGTGTTGGACCTGCTGGCAGGGGGTTGGCGACCGAGCCGCCCGCCCGGCATCCCGACCCGTGCCGAACTTGTCGACGCCATCTCGGTGGTCGGAGCCCCGGCAACGTGACGGCAGTGGTTCTCGGCTCGTCCTGACCCGTGACGACCCCGGTCAGATCGTGGCGTCCGTAGGGCTCGTGCTGTTCGATTCCGCCGGCGGTCTCAGTCCCGCCGGCCCGGCTCCGGCAGTATCTGCCGGGGGACGTTTCGCGGGCCGTTCCAGCTGCGCCACTCCCGGGGATAGCCGACCGAAACCTCCTCGAACCGGACGCCGTCGTACCAGGTCGTGCGGGGGATGTGGAGATGGCCGTACACGACGGCGGCGGCCCGGAACCGCAGGTGCCAGTCGGCGGTGCTCTCGGTGCCGCACCACTGCGCGAACTCGGGATAACGTAACGTGTATGTCGGGTCACGCACGAGCGGGAAATGGTTCACCAGGACGGTCGGAAGGTCGGGATCGCATGCGGCCAGCCGGGAACGGGTCTGCTCGACCCGTTCCCGGGACCATGCGTCCACGCCCGGGTACGGGGCGGGATCCAGCATGAACTCGTCCGTGCAGACAATGCCCGCTTTCCGCGCCCGGGCAAGGGCCTGCTCCTTCGTGGACGTGCCCGCCGGGCGGAACGTGTAGTCGTAGAGCAGGAACAGCGGCGCCACGATGACCGGGCCACCGACGCCCTCCCACACCGGGTAGGGATCCTCCGGGGTCAGTACGCCGAGACTTCCACACATCTGCACCAGGTGCTGGTAGCGCCGTGCACCGGACAACTGCACGGGATCCTTTCCCGGTGTCCACAACTCGTGGTTGCCCGGAACCCAGATCACCGTGGCGAACCGCCCGCGCAGCACACCGAGGGCCCATTCGACGTCGGCGATGAGTTCACCGACGTCACCGGCGACGATCAGCCAGTCGGCGTCCGACTCCGGTCGCAGGTCCTCCACGATCCGACGGTTGTCGGCAAAAGCGACATGCAGGTCGCTGATGGCCAGCAATTTCCCAGTCGCCCGGAACGCGGTCACCTGACCGACCTTAGCGTCCCGGGCTTCCGGTCGGCGTCGATCGATGACATCGGGTTGCGTCCCGATCGTCATTGCCCAGAGCCCGGCACGCCGCGAGTGTCACGGCCACGATCCGATCGCATTGTTCCTGGTCGGGTGGGGCCATGTCGGGTGACCACATGGTGGCCACGACGATCGCGCCGATGAAGGTCTGCACCAGCGGATCCAGGTCGACATCCGGGCGGAGCTCCCCTCGTGTCCGTGCGCGGATGAAGGCCTGACGGGTGTGGTCCAACCCAACCTCCACGATGTGGCGTCGATAGCGTTCCCGCAGGTTGGGGTGTCGCGCCGAGACCACGACCAGGTGCATCGCGAGTTCGAATCCCGGCGGGGTGAGAACCGCCGTCGTACGTTGCGCGATCAGGCGCAGTTCGGCGGCAAGGGACCCGAGATCGGGTACGGGATCCCACCCGAGCTGTTCGCGCAGGGCGTCGATGAGAAGGTCGAGGGGCTCGGGCCAGCGCAGCGAGACGGTGCCCTTGGCGACGCCGGCGCGGCGGGCCACCCGGCTGATGCTGAAGTGCGCGACGCCGTTGCCGGCCAACTCCGCGCGCGCGGCCTCGCGTACCCGTGTCCCGACAGCCTGGTCTCGGGGCCGTCCCCGACCGCGTCGTTTCTGCGGCACCCGCTCTGGTTCGAGGGTCATGCGGTCGTCCTCCTCTGCTGAACTCCTCGGGGCCGTCGCCAGCCACGAACCTGCTCCATCCCGCCTCTTGTGTACCAGCCTCCAAGTTATTACTGTCCGATCGTCGAGAAAATCGAAGGAGCATATGGATCATGTCTGGAGACATCCGGTACGGGCTCTATGACTGTGACAACCACTGTTACGAGCCGCGTGACTCGTTCACCCGATTCCTGCCGTCGCGCTACCTCGACGAAGCGGTCAGGCCGGGGCTGTCGCCGGACGGGCGGGAGGTCCCGTTCGTGGGTGACCGTCCGTTGACATTCGTCGACGGCGAGATCTACGGCCAGGTGGGCCGGCCTGGCTCGTTGGCCGAGATGCTGCGGAGCATGAAGTCGGGCACGGTCACCGAGGGGTACGCCTGGGAACAGCCGCGTCCCGAGTACCTCGACCGCGACGCACGCCTTCAGACGATGGACGCTCAGGGGGTGCAGGCCATCCTGCTGTTTCCGAGCGTCGCGGTGACCGCGGAAGGCTTCCATCGCACCTCGGAGCAGCTGTACCGCAACTTCCACGCGTTCAACGAGTGGTTCTACGAGGAGTGGGGGTTCGCCTACCGGGACAGGATCTTCGCCGCGCCCTCGATACCCATGAGGGATCTCGATGCCGCGGTGAGGGAGGTCGAGTTCGTTCTTGCCCGCGGGGCGCGGGTCGTGGCGATGCGCCCCGGCCCGGTGTACGGCCGGTCACCGGCCGACCCGTACTTCGACCCGGTCTGGTCGCGGCTCGACGAAGCTGGTGTGTCTGTCGCTTACCACGTTACTGAGAGTGGTTACAACCGTGACGTGTCGAGCCTGTGGGGCGAGAACCCGGATCCGTCGTCGTACTCCCAGTCGTCGTGGCAGTGGATGAACTGCTACTGCGATCGGCCGATAATGGATACTTTGTCCGCTCTGGTGTACGGAAATCTCTTCGGTCGCTTTCCCCGGTTGCGGGTGGTGTCCGTCGAACACGGCGCGGAGTGGTTTCCCTACTTCGTCCGGCGGCTCGACAAGATGCGTGGGATGGGGCGTAACGGACCATGGATCGGGGGCCGGCTACAGGAGCGGCCCAGTGAGATCGTCAAGCGGCATGTCAAGGTCACGCCGTTTCCCGAGGACGACGTTGTCAAGATCGCGAACGAGGCTGGGGCAGAAAGCATTGTGCTCGGCTCGGACTGGCCGCACCCCGAGGGCTACGCGACTCCGCGCGACTTCCTCGACCATGCTGCGGCTCTCACCGACGAGCAGCGCCGGACAATCGCGCACGACAATGGCAGGTCTCTGCTTGACGTGCGGTGAGATGTCCGGCACCACCGTTCGGTCATCCGTGAAGCAGACCGCGGATCAACAGGTTGTCGAAGAGGCGTGCGATGATCCAACTATTATCTGGTGTCCGTGTGCTGGAGTCGGCCATGCTGTTCAACGGGGACCATCTGGGTATGCTGCTGGGCGATCTCGGCGCCGATGTGATCAAGATTGAGAGTCCGTTTCAGGGCGACTACCTGCGGGACATGCTCGGTCAGATCACCCCTCATCGCAGCCCGGCGCACGTGCAGGTCAACAAGAACAAGCGAAGCGTCACCCTGAACCTGCGTACGGAACAGGGACGGGATTTATTCTGGGCCGAACTCAGCTACGGCGAGCAGGATGTCGATGGTTGGAAGAAAACCGGGGTCGTCTGACGGCGCGAGCCGGAAGCCTGGCTTGCGAAACACATCCTGGCCGGGCCTGAACCATCCGAGGATACCCTGCGGATCATCGGATGCGGACTGAAGAAAAGGCAGCCGTCCATTCCTCCGGCGGTCTTCCGGAGCCTCTTCCAGGGGAGAGTTGAAAAGTGATCTTGAACGGGCATGTGGCGTTGGTGACGGCGGCGGCCGGTGCGGGCATCGGCCGCGCCGTCGCCCGGCGCCTGGCCGCTGAGGGCGCGGCCGTGGTGGTGACGGATCGGCACGAGGGACGCAGCGTGAGCGTCGCGGCGGACATCGCCGCGGAGTTCGGTGTCGAGACGTTGGCGTTGCCGTTCGACGTGACCGACACCGGGCGGGCGGCCCAGGTCGTGGACCTCGTGACCGAGCGGTTCGGCGGCATCGACATCCTCGTCAACAACGCGGCGATCAACACGATGGAGCACCTGTTGCACGAGGTGCCGCCGGAGACGTTCGACCGGCTGTGGGCTGCGAACTATCGGACCCCGCACGAGTTGGTGGTCCTGACCCTGCCGTACATGGTCCACCGCCGGTGGGGGGTGATCGTCAACATCACCTCGACCGCTCCGTTCGTGGGCGCCGGTTACTTCGAGTCGCCGTACGCGATCGCCAAGGGGGCGCTGCACCAGCTTTCGCGTGCGGTGGCCGTGGAGTACAGCCGTTACGGGGTGCGGTCGAACGCGGTCGCGCCGGGTGCGATCTGGAATGAGCGGGACAGCCTGCTGGGTCTGATGCCCCAGGCGTACTGGGACGACGTGTTGGCGTTCATCCCACAGCAGCGTTTCGGGACGCCGGAGGAGATCTCCGGGGTGGTGTCGTTCCTGTGCTCTGAGGATGCCGCCTATGTGCAGGGCAACGTGATCCAGGTCGGTGGTGGGATCAACCTGGGAGGGCCGCCGCAGCAGGCCCGATTCGAGGCGAAGGACCTGTGAGCGGCGACTACCAACAGGTGCTGTGGGAGGTGGTGGAGCCGCATGTCGCGCGGCTCACCCTGAACCGACCGGAGCGGCTCAACGCGTACACGCCGACGATGTGCCATGAGATCGAGGCGGCATTACGCGGGTACGAGGCCGACGACGAGCTGCGCGCGCTTGTGCTCACCGGGGCGGGACGTGGCTTCTGCACGGGCGGGGACGTGGCCGGGGACGCCGCGGCCGGGTTCGGGCACGTCACCAGGCGTCCGCTCGGACGGGCCCGGGAACTGCGGGAGGATATGCACGCGGTGGCGCTGCGGCTCCTGCGTCTGGACAAACCGGTGATCGCGGCGGTGAACGGTGCTGCGGTCGCCGGAGGGCTCACCCTCGCGCTGCTGTGCGATCTGCGGGTAGCGGCGGCCGGCGCCCGGCTCGGTGACACCGCCGGACGGGTGGGCCTGCTCCCCGACGAGGGCGGCGCGTGGCTGTTCCCGCGTTTCATGGGCTTCGACCACGCGTTGCGGATGGTTGCCCTCGCCGAGGTCTACGACGCCGAGCGGGCCCGCGAGCTCGGCCTTGTCACCGAGGTCGTCCCCGATGACCTGCTTGCCGAGCGCGCGTTGGAACTTGCCCGTGCCTTCGCGGCGAGGTCGCCGATCGCGGTCCGGGTCGCCAAGCAGTTGCTGCGCAGCGGCCTGGAGTCGACGTTCGAGCAGTCGCTCGCGGATGCGCAGCTCGCGGTCATGGTCGTCAATCCTGGCCAGGACGCGCAGGAAGGCCTGCGTGCCTTCCAGGAGAAACGCCCACCCCGTTTCCCCGGCCGGTGAGGAGCCGCCCCGCGCCGGCACCGGTCAGCGGCCGGGGCGTTTCGGGCCGGTGACGCTGTTACCGAACTCGTCGATCAGACCGGCGCGGCGCAGGGCATCCGCGAGCGCACCGGTCGGCGCGCTGTTCGACTCGCCACGGCGAGGCCGGGGCTGGGCTGCGCGCGGCTGTCCCGCACGGGGCTGGGCTGGGCGGGGCTGGCCCGCACGGGGCTGGGCTGCGCGGGGCTGGTCTGGGCGCGGCGGGCCGCCGCGGTCGCGGCGCCCGGAGCCGGACTTGCTCTGCTGCTCGCCGCGGCCTTCGGCTTCGGCTTTGTCGTCGGCTTCGGCTTTGTCGTCGAGTCGCAGCGTGAGTGAGATGCGCTTGCGGGCGATGTCGACGTCGAGCACCTTCACCCGCACGATGTCACCCGACTTCACCACGTCACGTGGGTCGGAGACGAAGGTCCTCGACATCGCCGAGACGTGTACGAGGCCGTCGGAGTGCACACCAACGTCGACGAAGGCGCCGAACGCGGCGACGTTGGTGACGACGCCTTCGAGCAGCATCCCGGGCGTGAGATCGGCAAGAGTGTCCACGCCCTCGGCGAAGGTCGCGGTCTTGAACGCCGGACGCGGGTCGCGGCCCGGCTTCTCCAACTCGGCCAGGATGTCGGTGACGGTCGGCAGGCCGAAGACGTCGTCGACGAAGTCCGCGGGCCTGAAGGCACGCAGTGTGCCGGTGTTGCCGATCAACGCCGTGATGTCGCTGCCGGTCGCCGCCAGGATGCGGCGTACCACCGGATATGCCTCCGGGTGCACGCTGGATGCGTCGAGCGGATCGTCCCCGCCGCGGATGCGCAGGAAGCCGGCGCACTGCTCGAACGCCTTCGGGCCGAGCCGCGGGACGTCGGTGAGCGCCCGGCGCGAGTGGAACGGGCCGTGGGCGTCGCGGTGGCGCACGATGTTCTCCGCGAGCCCGTCGCCGATGCCGGACACCCGCGTCAACAGGGGTGCCGAGGCGGTGTTGACGTCGACGCCGACCGCGTTTACGGCGTCCTCGACAACCGCGTCGAGTGAGCGTGACAGCTTGACCTCGGAGAGGTCATGCTGGTATTGACCGACCCCGATCGACTTCGGGTCGATCTTGACGAGCTCCGCCAGCGGGTCCTGCAGCCGGCGCGCGATCGACACCGCGCCGCGCAGCGACACGTCCAGCTCGGGTAGCTCGCGGGAGGCGTACGCCGACGCCGAGTACACCGAGGCGCCGGCCTCCGACACCACGACAGTGGTGAGCGTCAACTCGGGGTGCAGCCTGATCAGCTCGCCCGCGAGCTTGTCCGTCTCCCGGGATGCGGTGCCGTTGCCGATCGCGATCAGCTCCACGCCGTGCTGGCTCGCGAGCCGGGCGAGAACCGCGATGGACTCGTCCCAGCGCCGCCGAGGCGCGTGCGGGTAGATGGTCTCGGTCGCCACCACCTGGCCGGTCGTGTCGACCACCGCGACCTTCACGCCGGTACGCAGGCCCGGGTCGAGGCCCATGGTCGCCCGTGCCCCGGCGGGCGCCGCGAGCAGCAGGTCGCGCAGGTTGACGGCGAACACCCCCACCGCGGTCTCCTCCGCCGCCTGCCACAGGCGCATCCGCAGGTCTATGTCGAGATGGACGAGGATGCGGGTGCGCCAGGCCCAACGCACCGTGTCCACCAGCCAGCGGTCGGCGGGCCGGTCCTGGTCGGCAATGGTGAAGCGTTCGGCGATCGTCAGCTCGTAGCCGCTCGGCGCGGGTGTCTGCCGGGGTGCGGCCTGCCCGTCGGGCTCCGCCTCCGGCTCGAGGGTGAGGTCGAGGATCTCCTCCTTCTCGCCGCGAAACAGCGCGAGGATCCGGTGCGAGGGCAGCTTGGTGAACGGCTCGGCAAAGTCGAAGTAGTCGGCGAACTTGGCACCGGCATCCTGCCTGCCGTCGCGTACCCGGGAGGTGAGCCGGCCCCGTGACCACATCCGTTCACGCAACGTCCCGATCAGGTCGGCGTCCTCGGCGAAGCGCTCGACCAGGATCGCGCGCGCGCCTTCCAGCGCTGCCGTGGCGTCCGCAACGCCCTTGTCCGCGTCGATGAAGGCGGCTGCGGCCGTCTGCGGGTCGAGGGTCGGATCGGCGAGCAGCGCCTCAGCGAGCGGTTCGAGCCCCGCCTCCCGGGCGATCTGCGCCTTGGTGCGGCGCTTGGGCTTGTAGGGCAGGTAGATGTCCTCCAGGCGTGCCTTGGAGTCCGCTGCCATGATCTGCGCCTCGAGCGCGTCGTCCAGCTTGCCCTGGGAGCGGATCGACTCGAGGATCGCGGTGCGCCGATCCTCCAGCTCACGCAGGTAGCGCAGTCGTTCTTCCAGGGTACGCAGCTGCGCGTCGTCGAGCATGCCGGTCGCTTCCTTGCGGTAGCGGGCGATGAACGGCACGGTGGCACCGCCGTCGAGCAGGTCGACGGCCGCGGTCACCTGCCCCTCGCGCACGCCGAGCTCCTCGGCGATCCTGCGATGCACAGACGTCGTCACGATGTTGATCCGCCTTCTCGCTGGAGGTTCGCAGTGTCCGTGCACAGCTTGCCCGACCGTGCGGTCCGTCCACGCAACACCCCCGGGACCCACCCGCTCGTCGATCTCCGGGCAGGGCGCTCCACGGGATGATCAGTCGGGGCTGGTGAACCATTCGGGGCCGACGCTGATGAACAGGCCGTCCGCCTGCGCGTGCACGGTGTCGCCGATCAGCAGGCGGGCCACCGCCCGGATCTTGCGACCGTCGACCTCGCCGATCTCGGACTCCAGCCGGAGCGATGTCGAGATGGGAACCGGCGCCCGGTAACGGATGGTCATCGTCCCGGTGGCGATGAGTGTCCCGGACAGGGCGGCGGCGTACCCGAGCATGACGTCGAACAACGCGGCGAGGTAGCCGCCGTGCACGTTGTTCCGGCTTCCCTCGTATGCCGGGCCGAGGCTTGCCTCGCCGTGGAAGGCCTCGCCGCGGCGTTCGATGACCAGCGGCGGGGCGAACGGATGGGAGAGCCCGAAGATCGGATGGCGTTCCCAGAGCACGGCGTTGTCGGCGCTGCCGATCCGCAGACCCGCCCGGCCGTCGTACCGGCTGGACCGGGCGTACGGCCGGGCCTGCTCCTCCATGAGCTCGGCCGCGTCGGCGATGGCGCGCAGGTCGTCCAGGGGCATGTCCCCGGTGGCGAGGTGACCGGCGAGTGTCCGCAACGCAGCCGCGGCTCGGCGTGCCTGCGCCAACGGCTCCGTCGGCGCCTTGCCCGGCGGGGTCGGCGGGGTCGTGCCCGGCGGGGTCGTCGGCACCGTCACGGCCTGCCCGTCGGGAGCGTCCTGGCTGTCCGGCATCCTGAAGGACCTCCTCCGGTCGGGCTTCGTGACCCTCAAACGGGTCACTCGTTGAAGCCTATTAGTAAAAATAGCTTAATAATTAGGCTAGTGCTGAGCGGCTAGGGATCTGAGCGGCTGGTGCCCACGCGACCTCGGATCTGGGCTGTAATTGAAGAGTTCGTGAATTCGCGACATGGTGGCAGCCTTCCCGGGGCCGGATGTGGGGGGATGAGAATGAGGGGAGCCGCGCGGATGCAGGTTCCGCTGTATCAGGCGAAGGCGGAGTTCTTCCGGATGCTCGGGCATCCGGTGCGGATCCGGGTGCTGGAACTGCTACAGGACGGGCCGATGCCGGTCCGGGATCTGCTCGTGGCCATCGAGGTGGAGCCGTCGAACCTCTCCCAGCAGCTGGCGGTGTTGCGCCGGTCGGGGATCGTGACCGCGACCCGGGACGGCTCGACCGTGGTGTACGCGCTCGCGGGCGGCGATGTGGCCGAGCTGATGCGGGCCGCGCGGCGGATCCTCACCGAGATGCTGGCCGGGCAGGAGGGGCTGCTCGCACAGCTTCGTGACGCCGAGGCGGGATCCGGGTGAGCGGACCGGTCCCGGGCGCCGCCGGGGTAAACCCCGCGTACAGCATCCAGATCCGCATCCTGGCACGGGCGATGGCCACGGTCGAGGCGGTCCTCGCCGACGCACCCGGCGCGGTCACCTGCCAGTCCGACGAGTCCGACGAGTCCGACGAGTCCGACCCGACCGGGGCCCGGCGCATGGTCCTCGACGCCGACAGCATGCCCACCCTGACGTGGCTCACCACCACGCTGCGGCGCCGTCTCGGCGCCGACCTGCTGCACGCCGAGGATCTGGTCTTCCTTGCCGCCTCCACCGGCAAGCTCTCCCAGCGGGTCTGCGCGGCCACCACCACCGGCCATGACGTCGCACTGCTGGACGCCGATGCCGACCGCCGCGTCATCACCCATCTGACCACCCACCCACGCCACACCGACCGCTACACCGGCCGTTCCCGGCGGGTAGCCCTGCTCACGGATGCGAGCGCCGTCCTGGACTTCGAGCCGCTGCCGGCCGAGACCGCCCTGCCCGCGGTGGAGTCCCAGGCCGTCCACCTGCACCGGGCCACCGGCCTGGACGTCATCCCGTTACCCGTTGCCGCCCACAGCGTCGATGATCTTGCGTGCGCCATTCGGATGCTTGCTCCCGGGTTTGCCGCCACTGTTCTGATCCACACTCATATCCGTCGCATCAACGCGGCCCGGGCCGTACTCGGCTCCGTACTTGACCCCGCTGATTCCGCCGGCTCCGCACCCCACCTGGTCCTGGACACCGTCAACGACGGTCTTGCCGTGGCAGCCGCTGCCGCCGCCCTGGGCGCCGTCCGCAGGATCGGTATCGACCCACGCCGTGCCCGGGTCGTCGTGGTGGATCCGGCCCGCGGCGGGGAACTCGCCAACCTGCTGGTCGCCGCCGGCATCGGTGACCTCACCCTCTACGATCCTGTCCAGTACGGCATCGGGCCACTACACCGGTTCGCCGACCAGACCGATCTGATCATCGATCTGATCGGCCTGGTAGCGCCGCCCGAGGGCGTTCCGCTGCTCCACACCCGCATGGAGACCCCGCCACCACTGATCGCAGCCACCGCCGGGCCCCGTCCGCTGCATGCGCTGCCAGGTCTGCTCACCGCGGCCATCACCACCCGTCACCCGATCACGACGGCGGCGCGCCTCGCCGCCGTGCATGCGATCACTGCGCAGACGCGGGCCGGACAGCTTCTGCCGTCACTCGACCACCCGCAGCTCACGCCCGCCGTCGCCGCAGCCGCGATCCGGGCACTTGCCCCGTGACAAGCGTTTTCCCGAAACGACATCACCGGCTGATGACCTGTGAGCGCGATGTGGATCGCGGCTAAAGCCCCGCCCGGTCGCCGCGACGGAAGCCGTCCCCGCCGTTGCGGGAGGTCTCGGGGCGGGAGATGTCGACGCGCCAGAACTCCGCGATGCCCCGACCGACCGGCCGGTTCGCCGTCGCCACCGTGGGACTATGAGCCCCATAGTTAGTCCGACAACGACAGCCGGCAGGACGACAGGGACGGCTACCGCCGAGTCGGGCCTGTGCGAGGCGAGGGTCGTCCGTGGCTCGTCGTCGGCGGCAGCTCACGCCGCAACACGTCGAGGTAGTCCTCGACGATCGCGGTCACCTCGTCCGCAGAGAACAGGGCACCGCGGTACTTGCACTCGACGAGGATCCCCCCCTCGTACTGGTACGCATAGAACATCATGTGGAAGCGCACGTCGATCGGCAGCTCGCGGGCGAACACGCCGCTGCCCGGTGGCAGCGCCATCGCGCCGCCCACATCCATCTTGGTGAAGAAGGTGTTGGTGACCGCGAACTTGTGCGGCTGCCGCTCGATGCCGAGGTCCTCAGCCATCCGGTCCAGCTGCCAGCGCTGGTGGGTCACCGCCTTGAACAGCTTCGTCTGCACGCCCTCGACCAGGTCCTTGAAGGCACCGTCCGGCTCGACCCGCATCCGGATCGGTACCAGGTTGATGAACATCCCGACCACGTCGCGGATGTCCGCCCGGTCTCGGCCGGCCAGCGGCGTGCCGATGATGAGGTCCCTGCCGCCGGTGCGCCGCCCGATCGCGGCGAAGAAGGCGGCGTACAGGATCGCCGCGACGCTGACCCTGCGGGGCGCGGCCGCCGCAGTGACCGCATCCGCCAGCTCGGCCGGCAGCGCCGCGACCACGCTCGCGCCGGCGGCGCTACCTGTCCTGGCCGCGGTGGCGTCGACTGGCAGCGTGTCCGGAAGGTCGCCGACCAGCTCCTCGCACCAGTACCGGCGGGAATCCTCGAGCAGGCCGGACGTCTCCAGGCGGTTCATCCAGACCGCGTAGTCGCGGTACCGGATCGGCACGGCCTCCGCCGGCTCCTGTGCCGGCCCTGATCCCGTGACCGCGGCCGTGTACGCGGCCTCGATCTGGTCCCGGACCGACAGGAACGACCAGCCATCGGCGATCATGTGATGGGCCGTCAGCAACAGCAGCGCGGCGTCCGGTGCGGTGCGCACCAGCGTCGCCCGGGTGAGTGGGCCGTTGGCCAGGTCGAACACGTGCGCGGCGGCGGCTCCCTCGATCGCGGCGAGCGCCACGCCCTGCTCCTCGTCCGGCAAGCCGCGCAGGTCGTGGACGTCGAGCGGCACATCGCAATCCGGTATGACGATCTGGCGAAGCTCGCCGGAGACCTCCGGGAACAGCGTGCGCAGCGACTCGTGCTGCAGCCATAGCGAACGGATCACGGCCTTCAGCACGTCCACGTCGACGGCGCCGAACGGGATCCGCTGGCTCATGTTGCCCCAGGTCCGCCGCCGGTCGCCCAGGTAGTCGGCCGCCCAGCGGCGCTGGATCGGGGACAACGGGTAGCTGTTCGCGTCCTCGACCGGCGGGATCGGGCTGCGCAACACGGCGACCGTCGCCTCGGCCGACGGTCGCGGCCCGTCGGCGCTGTCGGTACGGGTCAGCGCACCGGCGAGCCTGCGCACCGTCGGGTTCGCGTACAGGACACTCGCGTCGAAAGCGAGACCGAACTCGGCGGCAACGGCGGTCGCCTCGACCGCACGGAGTGAGTCCCCACCGAGCGCGAAGAAGTCGTCGTCGGGGCCGATCCCGTCCGCATCGATCACAGCCGCCAGCGCGAATGCGAGCTTGTCCTCCACCGTGTCGAGCGAGGCCGGAGCGCTGCGCCGCTGCCCGACCTCCAGCGTGCTGCTGGCGACGGTGGACAGCTCGCCGCCGAGGTATCCGGCCTTCGTCGCCGACCGGCGGATCTTGCCGCTGCTGGTCTTGGGGATCGTGCCGCGGGTCAACAGGACCAGTCCGTGAACGACGATGCCGTGATCCTGGGCGATCCGGCTGCGGACCCCCCGGGCGATCTCAGCCGCCGCCTCCTCGTTCACCGGGCTCGCGCACTCGGCCGCGATGACCAGCTGCTCTTCAGTGTCGGCGGTCACGCTGAACGCGGCCGCGCAGCCGGCGCGCAGGCGGCGGTCGGCCGACCAAGCGGCCTCTTCGAGGTCCTGGGGGAAGTAGTTGCGGCCGCGGATGATGATCATATCCTTGATCCGACCCGCCACGTACAGGTCTCCGTCCTGGATCAGACCCAGGTCGCCGGTGCGCAGGTATGGGCCGTTCCCACCGGCCAACTCGGCACGGAAGCTCTGCTCGCTGTCTTTGGGACGGTTCCAGTAGCCGTTCGCGACACCCGGGCCGGCTACCCAGATCTCGCCCACCTCGCCGTCCGGGCAGACCGTTCGGGTCTCCGGATCGACGATCTGCACCGCGGTAGCGGTAACCGGGCAGCCGACCGAGACCAGCTTCCCGGCCTGGGCGTCCGGCGCGGGGGTGGTATGGATCGGCGTACCGGGTGCGGAGCCGGCCACCAGGAGCGTGGCCTCGGCGAGCCCGTACACGGGCAGGAACGCCGCAGCGTCGAAGCCGCACGGAGCGAACGTCTCGGCGAACCGGTCCATGGTGGCGGCCCGTACCGGCTCCGCGCCGCTGAGCGTGAACTTCCAGTGGCTCAGGTCGAGCCCGCGTAGCCGATCCGGGTCGGCCTTGCGCACGCACAGGTCGTACGCGAAGTTCGGAGCGACACTGTGCGTGGTACTGAAGTGGGCCATCGCCTCCAGCCAGCACAGCGGGTCCCGCAGGAAGTCGAACGGCGCCATCAGCACGGTCTCGATGCCGGTACAGATCGGCATCAGGATCCCGCCGATGAGCCCCATGTCGTGGTATGGCGGTAGCCAGGACGTGACCCTGACGTCCGCGTCCGGCCGGCACAGGTCGACGATGGCGCTGATGTTCGCCAGCAGGTTGGCGTGGGTGACCATCACGCCACGCGGATTCCCGGTCGAACCGGAGGTGTACTGCAGGAAGGCGAGCGCGTCCGAAGCGACCGCGTCCGGCACCACGAACCCGGCCGGGTCGGTGGTCAGTGCGTCGGTGGCGAGCCACGGCACCGTGATCTCGTCGCCTTCGAGTGCGAGACCCGCACGGCAGCCGTCGAGCAGATCGGCGCTGGTGAGGAAGGTCGATGGGCTCGCGTCGCGGACAATGCCGACCAGCGTCGCCACCGACCTGCCCGCGTACGGCGGGTAGGCCGGGACTGCGACCACGCCCGCGTACAGGCAACCGAAGAACGCGGCGATGTAGTCGGGCCCAGGGGCGTACAGCAGCACGGCCCGGTCACCGGGCTTCGCATGCTCACCGAGCGCCGCGGCGATGGTCCCGGCCCGCGCGTCGAGTTCCCCGTAGGTCACCACGCGGCTGCCCGACTCGTCCTCGAACCGCCTCGCGTCCGTGATGAAGCGGAACGCGGTCTGGTGGGGGTGGGCCTGCGCCCGAGCACGCAGTGCATCACACAGGGTCGCAACGCCGGAGAGCGCCGGAGCCGCCGTCATGGCGTTGGTCGGGGCGGGAGTGGTCACGTGTCCTTCTTTCCCTCGTCGTAGAACAACGTCTGCCACTGCCGGACTATCCGCGGACACCCGTTTTGATCATTGTCACCTTGATCGGGATATCGTTGATCGCGCATGCGATCAGGTCCCGATCGGCCAGCTGGAAACACCCGTCCCCGTCGATCGCCTACACAGTTATCTCCGGCCGCCCCGCCTTCGCCCCCATCACCCGCCGCATGCCCCGTTATCTCGACCCACCCGGGTTCAACCACACATATGGATGCTCATCCGACACGATCAGATCCGCGATCATCGCCCGGCAGTCCCCACGATCGGCACGTCCGCCACCGGTTCTTCGAAATCTCCGCCGGATCGATCGGATCGATGTCCGCGTGCAGGATGTTCACCTCCAGCGCGAATGTGGTCAGCCTCACGGCCGTCCGATCATCGAACCGCGCCCTAAGGACACGATCAGACCCGCCTCCTGCGACGCCGCCACCGGCCAGGGCATCCCGGGCATCCCCAGATGCTGCCGGTTACTGCCCGGAAACGCCCCCGCGCCATCAACGTGGTCACCACCGGGATCCCGGTCACCTTGAGCAGCACTCGCGGCTCCACCGAAGCCAACGCCCTGAGTAGCCTACCCCCGACATACAGCACCGGACGGCACGCGGCCGCCATCAGCCACGCGGCCTCTCGCGCCTGCTTGGCATGCGACCCGATCGCGCCGCCCGGCGACGGACAGCTCAGCGGGACCGGACGATACAGCGGGAGGGAACTGTGCGGCTGGAACCGCCCTGCGGATCAGCCGTTGACGAGGTAGTCCGTGCCCGGAATGAAGTGCTCGGCGTGCGGAGCCAGATCGTCCACGTTGACGGATTTGATGATCCACCGTTCCCGGAGTGCGTCCTCGCTCCCGATTGAGATGATCTCCTTCGCGTGGACCGCATGGTTGTTGTACACGCAGGCAAAGTCGCCGGGGCTGATGAAGACGCGCTCCTTGACGTTGTGCAGGACCTTCTTCAGCTTCTGGCTGAGGGCCTCGGCCTCTGGGATGAGACCGACCGTGCGGTTCTCGAAGTACCGGATGTCGGTCTCGCCGCTCAGGACAGGGTGCTGGTCTGCGTCCCCGAGCTCGCGGTTGCCGCCGTACACCGTCAGGTCATCGAACGGTGTGTAAAAGTTGGGCCGGCGCAGCTGCTCCAGCTCCTCGGCGGTGAAGGCCTCGATGACGTCGATGTTACGGACGAAGGTGGTGTACACCTCGTTCACCGGATTACTGCGCATACCCAGCATGTAGACGTGGTCCGGCCGGACGAAGTGGTTCGCCAGGTCCTTGTGGAAGTAGATCTCCTTCAGTGCCTTCTGCGACTGCGACTCGGAAAGTGCGCGCTTGGGGTAGATGTCCTGAAACACGTCACCATCATTGACGTTGACATAGCCGATTCCCGGGGTCTTGCGCAATTCCGCGAACAGCGCTAGGAAAGCCTCTGCGATGAACGTCTTCTTGATTTCGTATTTCGAGCGTACCGGCTCGTCGAAGTCGAACGGTGGGACATCCCGGTCGATCGGCGCATTCTTCACGAGGATGACCGGATCGCGGTCACGGTCCCGGTCGACCAGCGACTCACTGAAGCGTACGAAACGCTCCGGTACCTTTCCGTCTGCTATTAGGACGCGTACCTGGAACAGGAAGGCGTCGTAGGTGCGGTACGGGTTTGCGTTGATCGAGTTGAGTTCCTTCGCGAGGCCGTCCCGCTCGCTGTCGGTGAACTCGAAGTCGACGGCAACATCTTTGGCGGTTTCGGCGGTGGCGACGGACACGAAGCCCTCCCAAAGGGGGTGGTTACTGCCTCTGCTGGTGACATGTACAAAGGCGCCATGCGGACCTCAACATCGCCGCATACCGGCCGCTCGTGGTGGTACGTCATCTGCGTTCCTGCAGGTAAGGCCTACTGGTACCGGTTAGGCAGAGACCTCACCTGGCACCGGCCCGCTGCCAGGTCGTACCTCGTCCAGCGGGGTGGCAGCATCCGGTCGGAACGCGCGCCTGTAACCACCAAGCATCTTTGCCCCTGAACATGAGGTAACTACAACACGCCGTCGCGTTACGTGTCAAGCTGATTCGTGCAGCGTGCGGCATCCAGATTCAATTTCGGCGAGAAACCCAGGTCACAAACCTCCCGCCGGATCAGGAAGCCGTACATCCCCTACCTGTCGCGACGACGGATCCGATGAGAAATCTTGACGACAGATTACCGAGAAGATCTTGAAGAAGCCCTTGTCAGCGCCGGCCCAGGAGACAGGAGGGATGAAAATCTACACGGGGTCGGTTCGTCTCGTCGGGGTGGCTGGCAGGGCCTCGCGAAGTTGCTTATCAGCAGGTCATGAGGGTCCGAGGCGGCTGTTCGGGTCGGCGGGCGGGTGCCGTCATCCTTTCGCGATGTTGATGGTGCCGGTCGGGCGGAGGATGCTGACGGCGAGGTTGCGCAGCGAGGCCATGGCGCGGGGGCCGTTGCCGGTTCGGATCCGGCTGTGGGCCGCGGCGAAGGTGACGTCGCAGGTCATCCCTGACAACCAACACACGAGCCGGTCTTCCAGCATGTAATAGACCGGTTTCCGGTAGACACTGGTCGATTCCATGCGGACGATTGTCACCTTGTTCTCGGCGAGTCAGTCGGTGAGCAGTGCCGGTGGCCTGCCGGTGGTGGTGAACATATAGAATCCGAGGAATACACTCGTGGCAACAGGAAAGGTGCCCCAGGTCCCCCGCCTTCATAATCATAGACGGGCTCTTCGTGCCGGAGCAAGCCGAGGCCGATCCGCATAGTACTACACCATCACCCTGGATGAGAAACATCTGATCATCCATCGACCCTGGTCAACAACAACTGGAAGCCCGCTCAAATTCTCATCCGAACGGGTGGTGACCAGTCGTCATGAATGCGCATAGGAGAAATAGTGACCAAGGATCTTCTCGTATTCCCTAGCGTTACTGCCGATGGAGTCCTCGCCGCCGTAGGGACAGTTATTACCGTTCCTGATCCACGAATTCTTGAGGTTGCGGTTAAGGCGGGGTGCGACTGGATTTTTGTCGATTGTGAGCATGGCAACATATCAACGGATCAGCTGAGTGGCCTTCTGTGTGCTGCTCCCGCGTCTGTATCGGTCCTGGTCCGAATTCCAGCCAATGAGGAGATATTTGTAAAGCAGGCGCTCGATGCGGGTTGCGGTGGAGTTATCTGCCCGAAGGTCGAGAGTCCCGTCGAAGCGGAACGACTCGTAAGATGGGCCAAGTATCCACCTCTAGGGGAGCGCTCGGTAGGAATCGCCCGAGCTCATGGGTATGGCCTGGAGTTCGATAACTATGTGAGTGAAGCCAACACGAAGACCTCGGTCGTCGTGCAGATTGAAACCGTCAGAGGTGTGGAGGAGTTGGCGAGAATTCTGGGTGTCGAAGGGCTTGGGGGCGTTTTCATCGGACCGTACGATCTTTCCGGAAGCATGGGAGTTCCGGGTAGGGTGGACGCTCCCACAGTTCAACGGTTAGTCATTGAGGTTGTCAAGACATGCAAGAAGACCTCTACGCCGGTTGGTCAGTTCTTCGGTACGGAGGTTGATTTTATAAAATGCCCTCATCGCGACGATCTCGATTTTGTAGCAATTGGACTCGATACTTCAATTCTAGCTCACGAAATTTCAAGGTCCATAGCCATGATAGGTGACAGCTTCCAGCAAGGGCAAGCACACAAGGTACGGGATACCCCGAATCATCCCCGCTCGCGCGGGGCCGACTCGAACGGCTGCGAATAGCTGCCATCGGAATATTGATCATCCCCGCTCGCGCGGGGCCGACGTGCGGGCAGCGGCGGCCGGTGAGCCGGGCGCAGGACGGCAATCAGCACAGCGTTCGTGGCGAGTACGCCGGTGGACAACGCCGCCATGACCATCGAGTGGGCTTGGTGGAAGTCGTGCATCGTCTCGGTCGGAACCGTGGATTTCTCGATCAACCGGAAGACGACGTCGCCTGCGACCTGCCGGCCTGGCTGTGCCCGCTCGCACTCGGCGGCGACCTCGCCGCCGCCGAGCCCAGGAACATCCGCTACACGCTGCTGCGCACCGCCGGCCGCATCATCCTCGACCAGCGACGCCGCCGAGGACGCATCCCCGAAACCTGGCCCTGGGCTGACGCGCTGGCCACCGTGTTTACCGGGACTTTCGCCCTGCCCGCGCCCACCTGACAGCATCCCGCCGACCCGTGGAGCCGGCGTCCTTATCGTCGGGCGTTCTAAAGAGATTACCGGGCGCTCTGACGAGGTTGGTATGTGAGGCAGTCGACGCCGTTCTGCTGGAAACCGACTGTGATGTTCGGGGCTTGACACTCAAAATCGACATTGTGTGTGCAGTCGGACATCTTGCAGGCGCCGACGCGGCCGGAGGATGACGAGTCGCCGCCCTTGGACGGGGCGACAAAGAACGTATCGCAGTGAGCGTGTCTGACATTTCCGACAGTGATTGCCAATGCATGGCAGTCACGACCACGGTTGTAGGCGCAGGGCTCGACCGCGCACTCGGTCACGGCTGGCATTTCCATGGCATCCTCCGATTTTCCGGAACTCCATTGTGATTATTTTTCTAAGTCTTGCAGGCACTTTTTAGCGAACCGTCACCAGGGCGTCAAGGCGAGTCAGGATCGGTAGCGGAAGTCATCTGGTGCTCCGTTTCTGTCATTTACACTTCTTCGCGAAATCGCCAAAACTCATGGTTTCGTGTGTTTCTGATGGTTGGGTCCGGTGGAAGAATTCCATCATTCTTGCAAATGTGGCATCCCGTAACGCGGCGCGCTGACGTCTCCCGTGGTACGTGTCCCGGTCGGCTGGGCGGGAGGCCGATCCCGACAGTCCCCGTGAAAACTTACCCGGTGTTCGAGCATCTGATTTCACCTTGCCCGTATCCGGATCGTGATGCTATATGATCTACGAGGCAAGGGGGTGGGTGGACGGCTTGCGTCCGGGGTTCGGGTGGTGTATTGGGGTGGTGTTTCATTCCGAGTCACTTGCTTGAGACTCCGGCGGATGGTGTGGTCCACCGCCGGCCGGTGGTGAGGACGAACCGCTGGCTGGACCATGGGCCGGATCTGTGCTTAACCGGCTGTTCCAACCTCGACCGAGACTTCGGGGCGGCGAACGTTACGGGATGTATTCACGCAAACGGCTTGTGAAACTCCTCGCGTGTACGTATAGTACGTCTGGCACCTTCACATGGCTTAAATTCGAGCGGTGAATGGTGTTGCCGTACAGGTGGTTGTCGGAAGAAGGCCGTCAGATCTCGAGGAGGAGCGCGTGGACGCAGACGACGATCTTATCGTGGCGGTGGAGACCTTGACCGGCATTCAGGACCGTTTCGATACCGAGCATTCGGACAGCGACGGTTCGGACGGCCTCAACTACCCTGAAGGCCAGTGACGGACCGGTCCGGAAACATGGGTGAACCCGACCCGCCGATCGCGCCAGGGCTGGACATGAGCCAGGACAGGTTGTCGATGGAACATCCGCTGGTTCGTGCCATCGAGGCGGCGCTCGGCTGGTCGGGCGCATCTTCTCTGGGGAAGAACTTCACTCGCGGTCACTTCGCTGACGAGGCGTTGTGTCAGCTACTGCTCACGCCGTCCCGGCTGTTGGATCTGGTGATGCGGCGTAACCTTGAGCCCCCGCAACTCAGGTGCTTTCAGAGCGGTGTGGAGATGAACTCGGGTGACTATCTCACCACCCGATTCGGCCGGCGGGGACAGCGGATCCGCCTCGTTGACATGAACCGGCTGGCCGACCTTCTCGATTCCGGGCTCACCCTGGTTCTCGACGGGCTTGACACGTTCGACGCAACGTTGGAGGTGGCCTGCCGGGCTCTTCAATGGTGGTCCCATGAGCTGGTCCAGGTGAACGCGTATCTGACCACCCGGTCGACAGCGGGTTTCCCGCTGCACTGGGACGACCACGATGTCATCGTCGTCCAGCTCCTGGGCGAGAAGACATGGGACGTGCGGAGCTTCTCCCGTACCGATCCGATGTACCGGGACGCGGAACGTAACAGTATCCCCAGCGAGCAGTCCATGTGGAAGGGCCTGCTCCGGGCCGGTGACGTCATGCACATTCCGCGTGGATACTGGCATCAGGCGACGCGCGCCGAGCACACCGGTGGCATGAGTCTCCATGTCACGTTCGGCTTCCCGAAACGGACCGGCGTCGACTGGCTCACCTGGCTCGCCGACCAGGCTCGTGGGGCCGAGGTGTTCCGGCGCGATCTGGTCCGTAACGGTAGCGAACAGGAACGGGTCGCCCAGGAACGCGCGTTGGCGGACGCGGCGGTCGATCTGCTGCGATCGTCGCCGCCCGCCGCGTTCCTTGCCGACCGTGAACGGATGCAGCCGCCGAGACGCCACCCACCGGCACTGCCCGTGGACTGCTCCGGCGAGGGTCCCGAATCGGTCGTCTGCATTACTGAATTCGAGCCCGAATTCGTTGAGAGCGGCGAGAACGTGATCGTTTCCGGGGGAGGGAAGAGGCTGACCTTCAGGAAGAAGGCCCGCCCGGCCCTCGATCGGCTGCTGAGCGGTCTCCCGGTCAACGTTGCCAAACTGGGTGTGGAGACTGGGACGGACGTCCGCAGGCTCGCCGACCTGGTGGTCAGGGAGGGGATGTGCGTCGGTCTGACACCCGAATTGTTCTCGGGCTACACAGGTCTCGGCATGACCGCGGACTGCTAGAGAGCGCTCTCGACCTCGGCATCCGGAATATCGACACGGCGTTCAACTACGTGGGTTTCCGTTCGCATGAGATCCTGGTCCGTACCGCGGCTGATCTCCTTCCCCATTTCTCCGTGTCCACCAAGGTGGGTTTCTTCCCGGGTACCGACGGCCGCAGCGATCATTCGCTGGAACCGGCCAGACTCCGCGAAGCCCTTGAGATGACGGCGGTGACGCTCGGGCGGGTGCCGGATGTTGTCTTCCTGCACAATCCCGAACGGTCGCTGGGCGACCTCGAACCCGCTGACGCTGCTGATCGTCTCGCGGTGGCGGCCGGTATCCTGGCGGACGCGGTCACTGCCGATCTCTGCCGCTCATGGGGTATTTCCACCTGGAATCCCCAGTCGGTGCTTGCGGCGGTCACCGCTGCCGGGCCGTCCGGGTTGGCCCGACCGCGGTATCTCATGCACCGTGCCGGCATCCTGGTCCCCGCGAGAATCCTGGACACCGTTGATGATCTCGCTCGCGCTCTCGATGTCGCGACCGGACGGCGGTGGGGTATGAGTCCTTTCGGGGGTGATACGGCGGACGGTGTCTGGCGCACGATGGCACTGCATCCGCTGATGGCGGCGAACGAGGAGTGCTCCACCGTGGCGGCGGCATTCCGCCTTGCTTTTGTTCTGCCCCCGGTCGGTCGGGTTGCGGTGGGCACGAACCGTCCCGGACACCTGGAGGAGCTGGTTCGCGCACTTGATCTGAATGTTGACGATCGCAACGTCGACCGATTCCGGGACATGCTCGCCCGGCGGCAGATGCGCGCCGTGGGGTAGGTGGGCCGTGGGGTAGGCGGGCCGTGGGGTAGGCGGGCCGGGATGCCGGATCAGCGACGGGCCATGACCCTCCATCGTCGACCGGTGGATTTCTCCGCTGCCGAACAGGTGAAGTGGATCTTGCTGCCCTCGTGCGTATCGTGATAGACGTCGAGCAGATGTTGCCGGCCTCCATGCTCGGCCGCGACCGTATAGTGATCACCATTCTGGCTGGTGACGGTGATATGCGGGAGATCTTCCGGTCGGCGCAGACGGTAGCGCTCCCGAAACCAGATCTCGGCGACGGATTCGGCTGGCGTGGAGCCGAGCCTGCCCCGGATGTGGCCGAGCGGCAGTAGACCGTCGAGGGCCAGCTCGGACAGCTGCTCGTCGGTGGCGCTGTCGAGGCGGCCGAGAAGGTATCCGCCCGGCAAGGCGATGGCGTTCGCCGCGAGGCGGTCACCGCCGATGTGGCTCACGCCGAAGGCCGGGGCGTCGGGTAGCAGGTCGTGGAGACGGCGCAGCAGGGGAGCGCCCACCAGACCGCAGCACGGGTCGTGGCGGCCGTGGATGCACACGCCGAGAAACGGGACCTGCGGCAACGGCGCGAGCGGCGCAGCGCTCGCGCCGTGGTCCGCCTCCGATCGCGTCGTGCCTCGCGTGATCCTCCGGCCGTGCACGTTCCACAGGAACGGCTCCAGTGCGGCCGAGCTGTTCGGGTATGACCGGTACAGGACAGTCGTGGTGTCGGCCGGGACCGGACCGAGACCGGGCACCGACGCCGGGGCGGGACCGGCGAACCGGGGCCACGGAGCGGGTGCGGGGAGGAACAGGTAGCTGCGATGCCGGGGGACCGTGCCACGGATGTCCTCATGGATGCCCCGCGACTCCGACGAGCAGACCACCGTGCGTGAGCCTGGCGGCGCGCATGTCGCCAGGCCCCCGGCAGATGACGATATTGGATGATCCTGTCGGGAACGCCGCGGTTGCGGGACTTCCGGTCGGGTAGCGTCGTCCACACGGCTCCTTGGGACTCACGAGATCCAGGCTTCAGGTAAGGCTAACTTTAACTTGTGGCGGCCGAGGATGGACGGGCCTTCCAGAAGACGGCGCTGTGACGTGACGGACAGATCCGGCATTCCAAGCGCCGGACTATGCGCCGCATAGCGCACCACCTCGTGCACCGGCCCGTTGCGTGCGAGTTCCCTGGCGTGGAACTTTGACAGGTGTAGGAAAGCCCGACCGAGCAAGGGAGGCCCGAGGATGGGTGATCTGCTGGTCCGGGGTGGAACGGTGATCGACGGGACGGGAGCGCCCGGCCGGCGCGGTGACGTGCGGGTACGCGACGGCAGCATCGTCGAGGTCGGGAAGGATCTGCGGCCGGACGGCGAGCCGGTGGTGGACGCGGCCGGTGCCTGTGTGGCTCCCGGATTCATCGACAATCACACCCACTACGACCCGACGTTATGGTGGGACCCGGCGTGCGACCCGATGCCGCAGCACGGGGTCACCTCGGTCCTGACCGGCAACTGCTCCCTGTCGCTGGCGCCGATGCGACCCGAGCACCGCGACGGCGTCGTCTCCGTGTTCAGTTTCATCGAGGACATTCCCAGCAGCGCGTTCGCGTGTTCGGTGCCGTGGACGTGGGAGTCCTATCCGGAGTACGCCAAGGCGCTCGGCGAGCGCACGTTCGGTCTCAACGTCGCGCAGCTCGTCGGCCATTCACCGCTGCGACTGTTCGTGATGGGGGACGAGGCGTGGGAGCGGCCGGCGACCGAGGCGGAGCGCGGCGAACTGGCCGCCATGCTGCGGGGCTGCCTGTCCGCCGGGGCTTTCGGCCTGTCCACGTCTTTTTTTGACGAGGACGCCCACGGCCGCCCCGTCCCCAGCCAGCTCGCCGACGACGCCGAACACGGCGCCCTGCTCGACGTGCTGGCCGAGCATGGGCGGTTCGTCGAGTTCATCCCCGGCCTCAACGGCCCGCACCCGCTGCGCGACGTCGACCGGCTCGCCGCGCTGTCCGGGCCTCGAGGGGTGGTCGCCACCTTCAACGGGGTGTTCCACACGAGCGCCTCGCCGCAGCGGGCGCAGCGGTGGCTGGATCACTGCGCCGGGCTGCAGGCCGCCGGCACCCCGATGTACGCGCAGGTGAGCCCCCGCACCCTGGACATGCGGATCAGCTGGGACAACAGCCTGCTGATGATGACGCTGAAGGACTCCTGGTCGGAGGTGCTCCGGGCCCGCGGGGAGGAGATGCGCCGGCTGCTGGAGGACCCCGCCTGGCGAGCACGTGCCCGCCTCGACTGGGACACCAACCTCCCGCGGATCAGCCCGCTGCGGCGGCTCGACGCGCTGCGGTTCATCAAGGTGAGCCGGCCCGAGAACGAGGTGTGGCTCGGCCGCAGCCTGGCGGACCTGCTCGCCGCCCGCGGCGGGCACGTCTCTGACGTCCTGGCCGACTGGGTCCTCGACAACGACCTCGCCCCCGGCGTCGTCTCGGCCGGGGTCGCCAACGAGGATCCGGCCGGCGTCGCGGGCACCCTGATTCATCCGGGTGCGGTCGTGGGGAACTCCGACGCCGGCGCCCATGTGCAGATGATGTGCGCGAGCGGCGACACCACGCTGCTACTCACCCGCCACGTCCGCGACCGTGGTGACCTCACCGTCGAACGTGCCGTCCACGAGCTGACCGGACGTCAGGCCGAGCTGTTCGGCTTCCGGCGGCGCGGGGTGATCGAACCCGGCCGGGCCGGCGACCTCGTCGTCTTCGCCCTCGACGAGCTGCACTGGGACACCGACGTCTTCGTCGCAGATCTCCCTGACGGCAGCAGTCGGCTCCGGCGACCCGAGGGCGGCTACCGTTACACCGTCGTCGACGGCACCATCACGCAGGAGGCCGGCACCCTCACCGGCGCACAACCCGGCAAGCTCCTGACCGACGGCTGAGCGGGCGGCCGACGGCGGAAAGCAGGAGACGCACATGAGCATCTATGCGGCGGATGCACTTGCGGGTCGGACAGTGTTGGTGACCGGCGGGAGCCGTGGCATCGGGGAGGCGTCCGCGCGGGCGTTGGACGCGGCCGGCGCCCGGGTGGTCCTCTCCGGACGCGACGAGGCCCGCCTCGAGGCGGTCGCCAAGGAGCTGACCGACCCCGTGGTGCTCGCGGCCGACCTGGCGCTGCCCGGAGCCGGGGCCGAGTTGGCCCGCCGGACACTCGACGCCGTCGGGCAGCTCGACATCCTGGTGAACTGCGCGGGCGTGCCGCGGCCCGCCGGGAAGCTCGGCGACGAGGAGCGGCTCGACGCGCTGCTCGCTGTCAACCTCCGCGGCCCGTTCATGCTCGCCGGGATCCTCGCCAGGGCGATGGCCGGCCGCGGCGGGGGCAGTATCGTCACCCTGTCGTCGGTCGCAGGCTCTCGCGGGATCTCCCCCTCGGTCGACTACGCCGCCACCAAGGGCGCGATCGACGCCATGACCCGGACTCTCGCCCTCCGCTACGGGCCACGCGGAGTCAGGGTGAACGCCGTTGCCCCCGGTTACGTCGACACCGAGTTTTCGGGCCCGGCCGCGCAGTTACCCGGCTTCGAGGCCGCGGTGGCCGGTGAGACCGCGCTCGGCAGAGTCGGCCACGCCGATGACGTCGCAGACGTCATCGTGTTCCTCGCCTCCGATGCGGCCCGCTATGTCACCGGCCAGGTGATCGATGTCGACGGCGGGTTCACCACCACCAAGACCCTGGTGCGGATGGGTTCGTGACGAACGTCCGCCGCGTCGTCTGGCCGTCCCTCGGTCCGGATTCTTTCCTTCCCTTCCCGCTCAGTCCTTCTGGACCACCCGACGACACGTCATTCATGGTCAACGTCACAAGATCCTGATCCGCATCTCGCCCTACTCGCTACACCCGACGGACTGATCGTTCTGTCTCAACCCAGCTTGGCAGAGGGGGTACACCGTCAGCGACATGGGTGGGTGGTAGTGGATGCCGTTCGGCGCGGGCAGCCAGTGCCCGCTTGTGAGTGTGCTCGGCAGGCCATCTCCGTCAGCGACCGCGGCTCCCCGTCGTCGGCACCCGCAAGTACCACATCAAGCAGCTCCCGGAGCTGATCGCGGCCTGCTCGCGACATGCGTCCAGTGTGTCGATGCTCCGTAGGCCCGCGCCCTACCGATCTTGCTCGGCTGATGCCGGATATCCGTCCGGTTCTGGGTTCGGCTGGCCGTGCCCGACGTCAGCGGGCGAGGCCCTGGTATCCCCATCGGGGGGTGGGGCCGGGCTCGCCCAGGTCGGTCCCGACGGGGTCATGCGAGACGTCTTGAGCGATGGCGGTGCCCCACTCGAAATACTCCATGAGTGCCGCGGCTAGCTCGGGCCTGTCGGGTAGTACCTCGTGGATCGCGTCGGTCATCAGGTCCAGCCAGCGCTGTCGATGTTCGTCGGTGATGTCGAGCCCGAGGTGGCTGTGCAGCAGCGTCTGGTGGCCGCCAAGGTGTGCGGAGAAGTCCGCTGGCCCACCGAAGACCTCGGCTAGCCAGACGGCCACGTGGTCGAGGTGGGTCGGCGTGAAGCGCGCGAACACGGGTGCGAGCAGCTCGTCTGCGAGTACGCGGTCGTAGAACGCCGCGGACAGGCGCCGCAGGCCGTCCAGGCCGCCCACATCGTTGTAGAGCGAGGAACTCACGATGACCTCCTGAGGCTGTGGCGATGCGGCCCACGGCCTCCACCATCCCAGACCTCGCTTTCGCGACGTCAGCCTTCCCCGCCCGCGCCGAGCCGGGGTCGGCCGCGGGTGTGGCCTGCGGCCGGCGGGCAGGATCTCGCCGAGCAGCATTTCGACGTGGGCCTCTCTCGGATACCTCCGGCATCGGTCCACGCTTGTGTGTGGTGCGTGGTCTTGCCTCGCCTACTGAACCGACCGCAGGGGGCAGGGGGTTAGCGCAGCCGGCGTGCGCGTAGCACCAGGTCGTCAGCATGGTGCGCGCCGGCGCCGCCCTCGGGTGCGATGCGCGGTCGCTGCTCGTTGAGTTCGACCTTCCAGTCGTCGTCGAGGAGCGCGGCGACCATGGGGGGCCAGAGACATAGTCGGACGGGTCGAAGCCGTCGTCGTGCGCCGGCTGGGTGTCCATCCCGGCGTGGTGGACGAGCAGCAGCATGCCGCCGGGCGCAACCGCGGCGAGCAGCGCATGCTCGGCCGCGGCGTCGGGGGTGCGCAGCAGAGCGGGATACTGCGCGGAGACGAGGTCGAACGACCCCAGCGCGTGCCCCGCCTGCGCCAGCTCGGCATGCACCCAGCGAACGGTCACGCCGGCGTCGCGCGCGTGCCGGACGGCCCGCCGCAGCGCCACGCCCGAGACCTCGAGCGCGGTGACATCCCAGCCGCGGCTCGCGAGCCAGACGGCGTCCGCGCCCTCGCCACAGCCGACGTCGAGCACCCGTCCGGGCGTGAGCCCGGCGACCTCGGCAACCAGCGCACTGTTGGGCTGACCGCTCCACAGCAGCTCTCGCTCGGTGTACCGCCCGTCCCATTTCGCCGCCACCGCGGGGTCTCCGACGTATCCGTCGGCAGGCGGGAGGGCGAAGGACGCGGACGATCCCGCCGCGATGTCGTCGGTCACCGGGCCATCGTTGCCTATCGCACTCCTGTCTTACCAGCCCTGTTTGCGATGCGGCACAACGCGACGCTGGGTTCGGAGTACCTCTCCGAACCCAGGCGTGGCGCGGGACCACCTCGCAGGCTGTCGTGGCGTCAGTTCTGACCAACGGGTGACCGGGAGAAGCGCCCTCGGGGCGCCGGTCGGCCGCCGAAGCGCCTGCCCGGATACGGAAGGTCGTCCTGACCCTCGGCGACCGGCGGGACCTGAGCGGGAAGAGCGGCCAGTCCGGGCGGTACCGGTCGCGCTGGCATGGCGCCAACGACTGGCTCGCACGGCCCCTCCGATCCGCGGCCAGGGGAGGCCGGCCAGGATCGGGGGTGTGAGAGGGACGGCGCGCGGGTGACCACGGTCCTGCTCGGATTCGTTGCCGGGTTGCTGATCGCGGCAGTCACCGCTCCCGTCGGGGTCTCCGGCGCGGTGTTCCTGCTCCCCGTCCAACTCGACGTGCTCCGAGTCCCGAACCCTGCCGTCACGCCAACGAACCTGCTGTTCAACGTGGTCGCGACCCCGGGACCACTCATCCCAGCCGCGCCGTACCGATGCCCGATCCCTGGGCCTGTGGGTGGACCATCAGTTCGGAGATCTCCACGACGCCGAGTAGGTGCCGCGCGACGAGATGCGGGTCGAGCTGGGCGAGGAGCACCTCATAGGACAGATCGCCTGGTGGGAATGCGTCGTCGAAGCGGTAGGCGTAGCACGCGCCGACCAGGTCGCCGTCATCCTGGAAGCGTTCGACGTCGTCTTCGGTCTCCGACCACAGGGGCTCTCCGTACGCGGCTCGGTAGACCGCGCGGAGGCGACCCACGAGGCCGGCCAGCTCATGGGCCTCGTCCCGCGTCACGCCGGCCACAGCCAACTCAAATACGGGACGGGACCCGGACCGCCCCAGGCAGGCCGACCTGGGACGACCGGCGGTCAGTGACCCGCGGTGAAGATTTCGCGAGCCTCACGCAGCGCGTAGTAGACGAGTACGTAGCCCGCCAGCGGATCGGCCCACCACCAGCCGAACCCGGCATTGAGCGCCAGACCGGCGAGCACCGCCGTCGCCAACACGCCATCGACGAAGGTGACACGGCCCTCCGCGACCAGCACCGGATTATCCAACGCAGCGCCGGTCCGCGCTTTGCCCCGCGCCAGCAGGAACATCACCGCTGCAGTGATCCCGGTCCAGGCGATACCCGCCGGGCTGTGATGAGGATGGAACCTAACCGCCAGGACCACCGTGGACTGGATCATCATATACACCGCGAGGCAGACGAACGCGGCCCCGATCAGCCGCGAGGCCCGACGCTGGCGTTCCAACCCGGTACCGGTCAACTCCCATACCACGGCGACTGAGGCACCGATTTCGGTCAGCGAATCCAATCCGAACCCGGCAAGCGCCACCGACCGCGCCGTGACCGCGGCGACCGTCAGGACAACGATCCCGACCACGTTCCAGCCCAGCGTGACGAATTCCAACACCAGACCC
>NZ_CAKKTK010000019.1:0-64603 GCF_920656135.1 Frankia sp. Cppng1_Ct_nod
GGGCGGCCGAAGCCGCCGAGGCACGCCGCCGCGCGGAACACTCGCTCGGCGAGGCTCGCGGGCTCGCCGAACGCCAGGCCGAACGCCGCGACCTCGACGCGCGGCTCGCGGCGCTCGAAGCTCAGCGGGAAACGATCGGGGACATGGCCGCCGAACTGGACGCGGCACGCCGCGCCGACCCGGTTCGCCGAGCCCTCGACCACGTACGGGACCGCGCGGACAGCCTTGAGCAGGCCCACCGCGCCGAGGATGCCGCACGCCACCGGCTGCGGCTGCTCAGCGCCCGCCATGACGCCTCCGCCGACGAGCTGGCGCGGCTGTCCCGGCTCACCCACACCGACATGGGACGCCTCGAACAACTCACGGACGTCCTCACCGAGGCCGACGCGGACGACGCTGCGGCACACGCCGCCGAAACCGACGCCGACACGCATGCTGGCGCAGCCGCCGCTCTCACCGCCTACCTGCGTACCGACCTTCCCGATCAGCGGGCCGCCCTCGACGTCCGGCTGCGCCGCGCGAGGGATGCCATGGTTGCCGTGCCGGGCGTGCGTGAGCAGGCACGCCTGGCCGCCGAGCTTGCTGTCGCCGTCCGGCAACGCCATAATGCCGCCACCGGAGCGCACGATGCCGAGCGGGCCGCCCGCGACGCTCGGGACCAGGCCAACGACATCCGCCAGCAGCGGTTCGACGCGATCACCGCGGAGCTCGCCGCCGCCCTGGTCGACGACTCCCCCTGCCCGGTGTGCGGTTCGCTCTCGCATCCCGACCCCGCCGAGGTCCGGGCGGAGCATGTCAGCAAGGACGACGAGCTCGCCGCCGAAGCAGCGGCCAACCGACTCGCGGCGCAGGCCACCGACGCCCGGCGCGACGCAGACCGGTTGGACGAGCGGATCCGCACGCTGACCGGGGAACTGTCGGGCCATCTGGATTCCGCCACCGTCGCAACCGATCCCAGCGGGTCCACCGCCGATTCCGACAGGTCTCCCAACAGGTCCTTCGACCCGGTCGAGGCGTTCGCGACGGTCACCGTGCTCGGGATCGGCGACCAGCACTCCGATCGTGAAGGCACGGGCAGCGGCAGGACCGGGCGCGCCGACGACGTCTCACGGCCGTGGGATCTCCTCACGGGTTCCGAGCTGCCTGCCGAGCTGCCTGCCGAGCTGCCTGCCGAGCTGCCTGCCGAGTTGTTCGAACGGACCGCCACCGACCTGGCGAGCCAGGCCGACATCCTCGCCGCGACCGCCGATGACGCCCCGCCCGCCGAACGGGCACTCTCGTTGCTGCACGACGAGGAAACCCGGGTCTCGGCCGAGCTGGCCGGGCACAACTCCGCCGAGCAGCTGGCTCGGGCCCACGCCCAGGAGTGCCGGGCGCGAGCCGTGCGGCAGCGTTCCAGCCTCCCGCCGGAGCTGCGGGCCGCAGACCAGCTCGCTGTCCGCCAGCGGGAGGTCGCGCAGTTCGCCGAAGCCTATGCCGAGGGTCACGTGGCCGCGTCCGCTGCGACGCTCGCGGACACCGAGCACCGCCGCGCTGTGTCGGATGCGCAGGACGACGCCCGCGCCGCCGGCTTCCCGGACGCCGCCTCGGCCCATGCCGCCGGTCGGGAGAACAGCTGGATCACCGACGTCCAGGCGCGTCTGGACGCCCACCGTGACGAGCTGGTGGGGGTGCGGTCCCGGTTGGCCGGTCCCCAGTTGGCCGTTGACCCGGACGCCCCGGTACCGGTGGCCGAACGAGAGGCAGCCGTGCTGGCAGCCCGCGATGCGCACGAATCGGCGCTCGCCGAAGCGGCTCGCGCCGGTGACCGGGCTCGGCGCCTGTCCGACCTTGTTCCGGTCTTCGCCGAGGCGTTCGCGATCGTGCCGCCACTGCGGGATGGCGCCCACGAGCTGCGCGGCCTTGCCGATGTCGCCGCGGGTCGGGGCGGTAACCGCCACGGCATGCCCCTGTCGAGCTTTGTCCTCGCCGCCCGTCTGGAGGAGGTCGCGGCCGCGGCAAGCCATCGGCTGTCCGCGATGAGCGGCGGCCGGTTCACCCTCGTCCACGACGCCGGCGGCGCACGCCGCGACCGACGCCGCCGGGCCGGGCTCGGGCTTCTCGTCGAGGACGCGTGGACGGGCCGGCAGCGTGACACCGCCACCCTGTCCGGCGGGGAGACCTTCCAGGCCGCTCTCGGTCTGGCACTGGGACTCGCCGACGTGGTCACGGCCGAGTCCGGCGGGCAGACCATGGATGCGCTGTTCATCGACGAGGGTTTCGGCAGTCTCGACCCCGACAGCCTGGAGGAGGTCATGAACGTCCTGGACGACCTGCGTTCCGGCGGGCGACTGGTCGGCGTAGTCAGCCACGTCGCCGACCTGCGCCAGCGCATCCCCGCCCAGATCATCGTCGTCAAGGGCCCCCGCGGCAGTCAGGTGCGGACCACCGCCCCCTGATCGACCGAACGGCCCGGGACAGGACCGCGGCATCGTGTTCATCGTGGTGACGACGCCAGGTGGTTGAGTGTTCTTCAACAAGATCGGTACGAGTTTGTCTATATGTACACCTACTCCGCTGAAAAGCGTACACACCGATGAACTTGCGCGGATCATGGACTGTACGGCGGTTATAGGAGGTTGCAGGCCCCGGAGACGGCTACCGACCGGCTTCGCGGTACTGGACCGACATTCCAGATCAGGTCAGCGGCGGGGCGGGAGAAGGACGAGATCGTCGCGGTGGACGATCTCGCGTTCGTAGGACGAACCGAGTTCCGCGGCAAGTTCGGACGTCGAACGGCCCAGCATCCCGGGCAGCTCCACCACGTCATAGGCGACCAGCCCCCGGGCGACCGGCTGTCCCGAAGGGTTGACCAGATCCACCGGGTCACCCGCGGAGAAGTCACCATCGACCTTGGTGACCCCGGCCGGCAGCAGCGACACCCGGCGGTCGACGACCGCGTCGACCGCGCCGTCGTCGAGGAAGAGCCGACCCTGCGGGGTGGTTGCGTGCTCGAGCCACAGCAACCGGGACGCGCGGCGCGGCCCAGTGGGGTGGAACACCGTCCCCACATCGACTCCGGCGAGTGCGTCGGCGGCCTTCGCCGCCGAGGTGATGATCGTTGCGACACCACCCGACGCCGCCATCCGGGCGGCCTCGATCTTCGTCGACATCCCGCCGACGCCCACCCCGGCGCTGCCCGTCCCCCGGGTACCGACCCCGTCGAGGTCCGCGTCCGACCGGACCTCGCGGACCATTGTCGCCGGACCACGCCTGGGGTTCGCGTCATAGACGCCGTCGACGTCCGAAAGCAGGACCAGCAGGTCCGCGGAAACGAGATGCGCGACGATCGCCGCAAGCCGGTCGTTGTCACCGACCCGGATCTCCTGTGTGGCCACCGCGTCGTTCTCGTTGACGATGGGGACGACGCCGAGTTCCAGCAGCCGGTCAAGGGTGGTGCGGGCGTTGCGGTAGTGGGTCCGGCGGATCACATCGGTCGCGGTGAGCAGCACCTGACCGACCCGGTGCCCGGCCTTCCCGAACGCGGTGGCGTACCGGTGCACGAGCATGCTCTGGCCGACGCTGGCCGCGGCCTGCAGGGTCGCGAGATCCCGCGGGCGCCGCGTCAGCCCCAGCGGCGCGAGACCCGCGGCGATGGCGCCGGAGGAAACCAGCACCAGGCGTCCGGCGCGTGGCAGCACCGCGCGCACCAGAGCATCGACCCGGTCACCGTCGATGCCGCCGGTCGCGGTTGTCAACGATGACGACCCGACCTTCACCACGACCCGGTCAGCCCGGGTCACGAAGTCACGGGCCGTCACGGGCCGTCACGGGCCGTCGGACTTGTCAGGCCCGTCAGGGGTTTCGAGGCTGCCGCCCCGGCGGGCAAGGCGCTGGGCCCTGGTCAACCGGACCGTGCTGGCGAGCCGATCGTCACTGCCACGCGGGCCGAGAGCCGCGTGTTCGTACTCGGCGGAACCCGGGCCGTGGGCACCACGTCCGCTCAGGTGCGGCTCCCAGTCGAAGGTGACGTCACCGATGGTCACCGCTACGCCAGGCTCCGCGCCGAGGCGGGTGAGTTCGGCCTCCAGCCCGAGCCGGGCCAACCGGTCGGAGAGGTAACCGATCGCCTCGGTGTTGGTGAAGTCGGTCTGGCGGACCCATCGCAGTGGCTTGGCACCGGTTACCACGAATCCGTCGTCGTGGGCTCGGACGGCGAAATCGGCTTCGTCAACCGCACGCGGACGAAGAACGATCCGCGTGGCGGTCTGCGGCGGCTGTGCCGCCCGGTGCCCGGCGACCTGGTCTGCAAGCGCAAGTGAGAGCGCACGAACGCCTTCGCGGGTGGCACTGCTCACGGCGAAGACAGCCAGCCCACGGGCGGCGAGTTCGGGCCTGACCAGTTCCGCCAGGTCACGGCCGTCCGGAACATCGATCTTGTTCAGTACGACCACCCGGGGCCGGTCGGAGAGGTCCGCCGAGTAGGCCGCGAGTTCGGCCTCGATGACATCCAGGTCGGTGAGGGGGTCACGGCCCGGTTCGAGGGTCGCGCAGTCCAGGACGTGCACGATGAGCGAGCAGCGTTCGATATGGCGCAGGAACTCAAGCCCCAAGCCACGCCCGGTGCTCGCGCCGGGGATCAGGCCCGGGACGTCCGCCACCGTGTAGGGGGGCAGGTCCCCCGCCTGCGCCACACCGAGGTTGGGCACGAGCGTGGTGAACGGATAGTCGGCGATCTTCGGCCTGGCCGCGCTGAGCACCGACACCAGCGACGACTTGCCGGCGCTCGGGAATCCGACCAGCGCGACATCCGCGACGGTTTTCAGCTCGAGGACGGCGTCGAGCTGCTCCCCGGGTTCACCGAGCTCGGCGAACCCGGGGGCCTTTCGCCGGGCGGAGGCCAGCGAGGCGTTGCCACGGCCACCACGGCCGCCACGGGCCAGCACCAGGCAACTACCGGCACCGACGAGGTCTGCGATCTGCTCGCCGTCCGGGCTCAGGACGACCGTCCCGTCCGGTACCGACAGGACAAGGTCGACACCGTCGGCACCGTGCCGATTCGAGCCCTGACCGGGCCGGCCACCGGACGCTCGCTGGTGGGGATGGAAGTGGAAGTCGAGAAGGGTCGTCACGCTCGGGTCGACCCGGAGCATGACCTCCCCGCCGCGCCCGCCGTTACCACCGTCCGGTCCACCGAGTGGCTTGAACTTCTCCCGGTGAACCGAGGTGCAGCCATGCCCGCCGTCACCTGCGGTGACATGAAGGATGGCGCGGTCGACGAAGGTGGGCACTGCTGCCTTCCTCCACCGCGGCTGGCTTCGGGATGTCCGCCTGGGTCAGGCGGACACAAGCTCCGCGGCGGGCACGATGTTGATGACGCGGCGTCCCTGACGGGTGCCGAACTGGACGTGCCCGGGGGCCAGCGCGAACAGCGTGTCGTCGCTGCCACGGCCAACCTGCGAACCGGGGTGGAAGTGCGTACCCCGCTGGCGCACGATGATCTCGCCGGCGTTGACGTACTGACCACCGAAGCGCTTCACACCGAGACGCTGGGCGTTCGAGTCACGACCGTTGCGCGACGAACTCGCGCCCTTCTTATGTGCCATGTCTGTCAGGCCTTCCCGGTCTCGATGCCGGTCACCCGCAGGCGGGTCAGCTTCTGACGGTGGCCCTGCCGCTTGTGATAGCCGGTCTTGTTCTTGAACTTGTGGATCCTGATCTTAGGACCCTTGACGATTTCGACAACCTCGGCGGTCACCTCGACGGACGCGAGCGCGCCCTTGTCGTGGGTTACCGCGTCGCCGTCGACAAGCAAGAGCGCCGGCAGGCTGACGGCCGCGCCCGGCTCGCCATCGACGAGCTCGACGTCAACAACATCGCCGACAGCGACCCTATGCTGCTTGCCGCCGCTGGCCACGACCGCGTACACCGGTTCTCCTTGCTGAAGTCGGGACGGGCTTCCTGACACGGCGCAAAGACAACCGCGACCGGCCCTGATTGCACTACCTTAACAGGCCCGTCGGCAGTGCTGGCACGGCCCGCCCACCAGCGGCCAGATCTCTCCATGGCACCGATGAACCATGGCGCGTCGCCCACCATCGCGCGACCATCGGTGCTTCGCAAACGCACCGTGGTCCCGCAACCGTGCACCAGGTGAACTTCTGGTCGCAGGCGGCAGGCCCACGGCACGGTGGCGGTAGGCATAGAGGTAGGCATGGGTAGGGACGCGTGCGGCTGTCCGGACCGGCGGTCAGGGCACCGGCTCACGGCCGGGCGGGAGTTGGTTGCAGTGGGTTGGCAGGTTGTGATCTGCGTGGCTGGAGCCGTCACGGTCGCCGCTGTCCTGACAGTGAGTTGGCCGTTGATGACCTCGGCTCGCACGGCAGACCCCCGGCGACGGTCGGCGACGGTCGCGGCGTCCGCCGTGGTCGTCACGACAGTGACCGGGGTTGCCGTCAACGGGCTGGTCGGCCTGCCCGCGGGGGTCCGCGCGGGGTGGGCGCTCAGCACGGCGGGTGCCGCCTGCTGGCTGGCTGTACGTGCCCGAGGGCTGTCCACGGCCGGCGTCGCCGAGCAGCCGCCATCCGCCGGGCAGAAACCGAACGCCGACGCGTTGTCCGCCCAGGACGACGTCGTCCAGGCGCTGGTCGTAGCCTCCTACGCCCTGCAGATGGGAGACAACCGCCGGGCCAGCGATGCGGTGGACGGCGCGCTGGCCCGGTCCCGCGCGACCCTGGACACGCTCCTGCGCGAGCGAGGCCGCCATGACCTCGTCCGACGGGAACCCGCGCAGTACCGCGTGGTCGGCGACATCGCGTCTCCCGTCCGGCGATGACCGGCCGAAACCAGCCGGCACCGCACTCATCCGCCTGGTCGGGCCCGGTCGCATCGGTCAGTTTTCGCGGCCTCCCGCCACCGATTCCAGGCCGCTGGACGCTGTCTCCTGCGGCGCGGCCGTCGCACGCGACGCACGCCGGCGACCGGCCGAACGAACGCCCGAGGTCCGGGAACCGTTGGTCACCGACCCCGACGTGTTCGTCGCACCCGTCTGCCCGGTGGTAGCGGCATCGTCGGTGTCCACCGGGGCGGACGCGGCCGGCTGATCCTGGACGCCGGCCGACGGCCCACCAGCCTGCGGGGCACTGTCCGGCGGGGGGATCGGTACGGCAGGAGTGGACGGACCCGGGTCCCTCACGGGCGGCGCGGACTGGCCGTCCAGGTGCACGATGACACCACGTCCGTTGCAGTGTGCGCAGGGCTCGCTGTAGGCCTCCAGCAGCCCCTGACCGACCCGCTTGCGGGTCATCTGCACCAGCCCGAGGCTTGTCACCTCCGCGACCTGATGGCGGGTGCGGTCCCGGCCGAGGCATTCGGTCAGGCGCCGCAGCACAAGCTCCCGGTTGCTTTCCAGGACCATGTCGATGAAGTCGATGACGATGATCCCGCCGATGTCACGGAGCCGAAGTTGCCGGACGATCTCCTCCGCGGCCTCCAGGTTGTTCTTGGTGACCGTCTCCTCGAGGTTGCCGCCCTTGCCGGTGAACTTGCCGGTGTTGACGTCGATGACCGTCATGGCCTCGGTACGGTCGATCACGAGGGATCCACCCGAGGGTAGCCACACCTTGCGGTCCAGGGCCTTGGCGAGTTGCTCGTCCACCCGGTACTCCTCGAACACGTCGGCCGGGCCGACATGCCGGCGGACACGGTCACGCAGGTCGGGTGCCACCATGTCGACGTAGTCCTCGATCATCGTGGCTTCCTCGGTTCCCTGCACGACCAGCTCGGAGAAGTCCTCGTTGAAGATGTCCCGGATCACTCTGATCACAAGGTCGGGCTCGCCGTAGAGCAGCGCGGGGGCGGTGGACTTCGCAGCCTTGCGGGTGATGTCCTCCCACTGTGCGGACAGACGTGCGACGTCGCGGGCAAGTTCCTGCTCGCTGGCACCCTCCGCGGCGGTCCGGACGATCACTCCCCCGTTCTCCGGTGTGATCTTCTTCAGGATCCCCTTCAAACGAACACGTTCAGTATCCGGAAGCTTACGGCTGATCCCCGCGTTCTGTCCGTCTGGCACGTAGACCAGGTAGCGACCGGGGAGGCTGACCTGACTCGTCAGCCGTGCGCCCTTGTGGCCCATCGGGTCCTTGCTGACCTGCACAATGATCGACTGGCCTGACTTCAGCACCTGCTCGATCTTGCGAGGTCGCCCGTCCAGCCCGCTGGCGTCGTAGTTGACCTCACCGGCGTAGAGGACGGCGTTGCGCCCCTTGCCGATGTCCACGAACGCGGCCTCCATGCTCGCGAGCACGTTCTGGACCCGGCCGAGATAGACGTTGCCCGCGTACGACCACGAACTCGCCCGGGTCACGAAGTGCTCCACCAGGACGCCGTCCTCCAGCACCGCGATCTGCGTGCGATCGCCGGCGTTGCGGACGACCATGCGTCGCTCGACCGCCTCCCGACGGGCGAGGAACTCGGCTTCGGTGACGATCGGTGGGCGGCGACGACCGTTGTCGCGCCCTTCCCGACGACGCTGCCGCTTGGCCTCCAGGCGGGTCGAGCCGCTGAGCCCCCGGACCTCGTCGTCACGGCTCCGGCTCTCGCGGACGTGCACGACCGTGACCGGCGGATCGTCCGGGGCCGCTTCGTCGACCGGCCCGACGCTGTCCCTGCGACGGCGCCGACGACGGCGACGCGAACTTCCCGACCCTGCCTCCTCGTCGGGCGCGCCGCCCGCCTCGGCCCCACCCGCCTGGCCGGGTTCGTCCCCGGCCGGGTCATCCGCGTCATCCGCGTCATCCGCGTCATCCGCATCGTCCGCATCGTCCGCATCGTCCGCGTCATCGTGGTTCGGACGACGGGAACCGCTGTCGCCCGAACCGTCGCGGTCGCCGGCTGTCCGCACGCCCGGCTCGTCGAACGTGGACACATCCACGTCGTCGGTGCCATCGATCTCGTCGTCGAGCCGCGCGCGCCCCCGGCCCCGCCGGCCGCGGCGACGGCGCCGCGTCGAGTTGCCGTCGCCGCTGTCGTCGGTCGCCGGATCGCTGTTCCCGTCAGCCTCCAGGTAGGCGGACGTGGCCTCCGGCTCGAACTCGCCATCAGCATCGGCATCGAGGTCGGCGGCGAGGATGTCGGTGTCGAGGCCCCGCCGTGACCGCGGGTTCGGATCGCTCCTGGTAACCGGACCGGACGCCACGGCACCCGAGGTCCCAGCCGCGGCGTTCAGAAGGCCTACTCTCACCGCATCGGTATCGAACGGTGAGGTCCCCCTGCGCCGGCGACGCGGTACCAGGTCGAGGACAGCCGGGTCCGGCGCCTGGAAGGTCACCGTGGTGACGGCCCGCCCGCGGCGTGGGCGCTGACCGGGCTGCCCGGTCGGGCCTGCATCCGTGGTCACGGGTGTCCCGGAGATACCCGTGGGTGTCGAAGGCACGGGCGGGGAGGCCCCCGCATCGGTAAGATCGGATGGAATCCGATCCGCCGGGGACGGGTCGCCGCCGACGGTCGACACAGGTTGATCAGCCTGCGCACCCACGGGTTGGTTGGTTGTCGGTGGCTGGAGGATGGATGACTCGGCCAGCGGGAACGCGTCGGTCAGGACGTCCGGTGGCGGTCCGGCGGACCGTCCGGCTGCGCGCCGTCGTCGCGGGGCAGGACGAGTGATGGGTGTCCCATCGGAGTCTGTCGGGATGTCGTCGGGCACGGGTTATGAAGCCTCTCGGGTCCCCGGGCGCGCTGCTTTCGCAGTCGCGACCGCTCAGGAACCGCTGTCTCGGTCCGACGGCGTACCGTCGGCGAATCCTGCGACGCCCTGCATCATTCATCGAGTCGGCCGACCAACCGGCCTGCCTCGTCGCGGTCCGGCATGAGCGGGTCCGCCACGGTGCCATCCTCCAGTAGCCGACCTTGCCCGAGCCGGATCGGTTCGGGTGGCACTGGCAACCGAAGAGCAGCGACCACGCAAAGGGCGGTCAGCACGTCATCGGGTCGTACGGCGGGCGTCGTGTGCCGCACAACCACATCCAGTATCGCACAGGTGTCGTTCTCCGCACGGCAAACCATCGAGACCACTGCCTGGCGGGCATCAAACCGGCGGCGTCCGTCCTTGGTCACCCGATCCACCTCGACCCGGTCACGGGCGAGCAGCGCATCGGTCGCGGCGGTGAGCTCACCAACCGTGACACCGGGAAGCCGCACCCGCCAGCGCGACGCGTCCACCAGCTCCGCCAGCGGGGTCGAGGTGACAGGCGCGCACGCCAGAACGTCCAGCCCGGAGGGCAGCGCCGCGTTCAGCGCCTCCCGCAGCGCGGTGAGGTCACGATGTTCCGCCAGGGCGAGCTCGACGTACTCGGCCTCGCTGGCAGCGCCTGTCGGGGCCGCGCCCAGCCAGGAGATGCGCGGATGCGGGCTGAACCCCGCCGAGTAGGCCATGGGGACGTCCGCGCGCCGAAGGGCACGCTCGAAGGTCCTCGCGACGTCCCGGTGGGACAGAAAGCGCAGCCGGCCCCGTTTGGCGAAACGCACCCGCACCCGTGCGACGACCGGGGGCGGGGGCGGGCCGTCAGGACGCCGGGGCATGGGCCGACGGGGCATGGGACGACGGGGCATGGGACGCCGGGGACGGCATGAGTGGCAGCAGGGTCCGGCCGGTCGGGCCGATCTGCGTTTCGGTACCCATGGTCGGGCAGACCCCGCAGTCGTAACAGGGCGTCCAGCGGCAGTCGTCCAGTTCGGTCTCGCGCAGCGCATCCTGCCAGTCCGACCACAGCCAGTCACGGTCAAGACCGGCGTCCAAGTGGTCCCACGGCAACACCTCATGCTCGTCGCGTTCCCGGACGGTGAACCAGTCGAGGGACACCCCGAGCGGCCCCAGTACCTGGGCGCAGGCCTTCTCCCAGCGTTCGAAGGAGAAATGCTCGCTCCACCCGTCGAACCGACCGCCGTCACGCCACACCTGTTCGATCACTGCGCCGACCCGGCGGTCGCCACGGGCGAGCAGGCCCTCGATGATGCCCGGACGTCCGTCGTGGTAACGGAACCCGATCGCCCGCCCGACGTCCCGGTCGCCGCGGATGGCGTCACGCAACAACTGCAGCCGGCGGTCGGTGACCTCGTGGGACGCCTGCGCGGCCCACTGGAACGGCGTGTGTGGCTTCGGGACGAAGCCTCCGATCGAGACGGTGCAGCGAACGTCGCGGTGGCCGCTGGCCCGACGTCCCGCTTTGATCACTTCACGGGCCAGGCCCGCGATCGCGAGAACGTCGGCGTCGGTCTCGGTGGGCAGACCGCACATGAAGTACAGCTTCACCTGCCGCCAGCCCTGGGCGTAGGCCGTGCTGACCGTACGGACCAGGTCCTCCTCGCTGACCATCTTGTTGATGACCTTGCGTAGACGCTCGGAGCCGCCTTCTGGCGCGAAGGTCAGCCCGCTGCGGCGACCGTTGCGGGAGAACTCGTTGGCCAGTGTGACGTTGAACGCGTCCACCCGTGTCGAAGGCAGGCTGAGCGAGGTGTGGGTGCCCTCATACCGGTCGGCCAGACCCTTGGCGATCTCATCGATCTCGGTGTGGTCGGCGCTGGACAGCGACAGCAGTCCGACCTCGGTGAAGCCGGACGCCTCCAGGCCCCGCGCCACCATCTCGCCGATGGTGTCGATGGTGCGCTCCCGGACCGGCCGCGTGATCATCCCGGCCTGGCAGAAGCGGCAACCGCGGGTGCAACCACGAAAGATCTCCACGCTCATCCGCTCGTGGACGGTCTCCGCGAGCGGCACCAGCGGTGCCTTCGGGTACGGCCAGGCATCAAGATCGGAGACAGTGTGCTTCGTCGGCCGGGCCGGCACCCCGGGACGGTTCGGGACAACCGCGTGGATGCGGCCGTCGGGCCGGTAGTCCACGTCGTAGAAGGCCGGGATGTAGGCAAGCCCGCGCCGGGCGAGACGGGTGAGCAGCTCGCCCCGCCCACCCGGGGAGCCCGCGGTCCTGAAGGCCCGGACCACGTCGGTGATCGCAAGTACAGCTTGTTCACCGTCGCCGAGGACGACCGCGTCGACGAAGTCCGCGACCGGTTCGGGGTTGAACGCGGCATGCCCACCGGCGATCACGATCGGATGCTCGTCACCCCGGTCGAGCGCGTGCAGTGGGATGCCCGCCAGGTCGAGGGCGGTCAACAGGTTCGTATAGCCGAGTTCGGTGGAAAAACTCACACCCAGCAGATCGAAGTCACCGACCGCGCGGTGGGCGTCCACGGTGAACTGGGGGATGCCGTGCTCACGCAGCAGGTCCTCCAGATCCGACCAGACCGAATAGGTTCGTTCGGCCAGGACGTCGGGCTGCTCGTTGAGGATCTCGTAGAGGATCTGGATGCCCTGGTTGGGCAGGCCGACCTCATAGGCGTCCGGATACATGAGACACCAGCGGACCACCGCGTCCGCCCAAGGCTTGACCTGGGAGTTTCCTTCTCCTCCAAGGTAGCGCACGGGTTTGCGGACCCGCGGTAGCAGCGGTTCCAGACGGGGAAACAGCGACTGTCCGGACATGCACGCGAGCCTACGGCACACAACCCTACAGAGCGTACGGGTCGGAGCGGGAACGCAGGCGGACGTTCTGTAGCAGGCCGACCGCCAGCATGTTCGCGAACATCGACGACCCGCCGTAGGAGAGGAACGGCAGCGGCAACCCCGTCACCGGCATGATCCCCAAGGTCATCCCGATGTTGACGAACGCCTGGAAGGCGAACCAGCACACCACCCCGGTGGCAATCATCGTCCCGAAGGAGTCCCCCGAGTCGAAGGCGATCGACAATGCCCGCCACAGCACCAGGCCGAGCAGCACGAGGACGCCACCGGCACCGAGATAGCCCAGTTCCTCCCCGGCGACGGTGAACACGAAGTCGGTCTGCTGCTCGGGCACGAACTGGCCCTGGGTCTGCGTCCCGTGGAACAGCCCCCGACCGGTCACCCCGCCGTTGGCGATCGTCGTCATCGCCTGGTTGACGTTGTACCCGGTGGACGAGGCGTGCTGGTTGTCCCGGACGAACTCGGTAAGACGCGCTTCCTGGTAGGGCTTGAGCAGGTGAAACTGCAGGATGGCAGCGCCGAAAAATACCCCGCACAGGATGAGTCCGATCACCCATCGACTCGGGGCGCCGCTGACCGCGAGCATCCCGAGGATCACGAACACGAATACCATGACGGTGCCGAAGTCGGGCTGCATCATGATGAGCGCCATCGGAACGGCCGCGAGCACCAGCACCAAAATCACGTCCCAGTGGCCGGGGTCGAGCCGGATTCCGGTGTCGCGGTCGTCGTGCCGCTCCCCGAGGATCATCGCCACCCCGACGATGAGGGCCACCTTGGCGAACTCCGAGGGCTGCAACTGGAATCCCGCCGGCAGGACGATCCAGGAGTGCGCGCCGTTGATCGTGCTTCCGACAGCAAGGACCGCGACCAGCCCGAACAGCGATCCCAGGTACACGAACGGCGCATATGCACGCAGGATCCGGTAGTCCAGCAGCATCGCACCGGTCGCCAGTACCAGCCCGATGGCCAGGTTGAGCACATGGCGCTTGAGGAAGATCTGCGGGTCGCCACCGCTTCCGATCTCGCGTTGCCGGGTGGCGGACCACACCAGCAACGCGCCGAGGACCGACAGCGCGATCACGCTGACCTGCAGCGGCCAGTCCAGCCGGCGCAACGGCGAGTGCCGGCCCGAGGCCCGGTCACGTAGCTGCCCGATCCGTCCCCGCAGCGCAACAGGAGACGAACGCAGTGCGGTCGGGCTGGTCATGACACTCCAGATATGATCATGAATGCTGACGGACGCGCTGAACCGGCGGACGCGCTCTCAGGGCGGCCCACGGACCGGGCCGTCATCGGCCCTGACCGTGGACCGGCTCTCGGAGACGGGGACGGGGGATTCGCCCGGATCCACGACCAGCGGCCCCCGCGACGATCCCGGCCCGCCGGCGATCACAGGAACGACCGTCCTGCCGGTCACGGCGAGTGCCTGCACGTCCGCGGCACGACCCGCGAGCGGCTCGGTGGACGGGCCGGTGGACGGGCCGGTGGACGGGCCGGTGGACGGCTCCGGCGTGGCTCCGGTCGAGGTGAACGTCCCGTCCCGATCAGGGGTCGGCAGGTCCGCGGGAGGCTTGCCACCGGGCAGCGCCGCGGCGCGCCCGATGCCGTAGATGCTCTGGTAGACGGCCTTGACCGCCGGGGCCGCGTACTGCGCGCCGGTTCCGGAATCCGGGATGGTCACGACCACCACGTACTGCGGGTCGTTCGCGGGCGCGAACGACGCGAACCAGGATGTGTCCCCGTGCCCCTCCACCTCGGCGGTACCGGTCTTGCCCGCGACCGGGATCGTGTCGTTCGGCCAGTCCGCGAACACGCCGGTCGCGGTCCCGCCGTTCTCGCGGGTCACACCCGCCAGGGCGTCACGGATGTAGGCAAAGGTCTCGGAGGCGACCGGAACCCGCCCGACGACCGTGGGGGGGATGCGCCGCACGACCCTGCCGTCCGGTGACATCACCGCCTCGGCGATGGTAGGTCGGTACACCGTCCCGCCGTTGGCGATGGCTGCGTAGGCGACCGCGAGCTGCAACGGACTGACCGACAGGTACTGGCCCTGGCCGATCGCGAACTGGGTGGCCGCGCCGCCGTTGTACAGGTAGCCGTCGACGCACGCCTCCGCGGCGTACTGGCGGTACCGCTCGGCCTTGGCAGGGTCGGTGACCTCCGGGTAGCCGTTCTGTGCCCGGCGGCAGTAGGAGTCCTTCAGCTCGTCCCAGATCGCCTTCGCGCCGTCGCGGCCGACCACCGACCCGGCGATCTCGCCCGGCAGGTCGACCCCCGTCCTCCTGCCGAATCCCAGGGCCCGCGCCATCGTCACGAAATACTCGCCGGGGGTCGCATACGGACCGCGGCCGTTACGCAACCCGCCGTCCGCGATCCAGGCGTCAAAAGCGAACTTGTCGAAGATGACGTCACAGGAGATCACCAGTGCCTGGTGCAGGGTGATCGGTCCGGCGGACGACCCCTCGAAGTTGTGGAAGACCTGGGTACCGATCTGTAGCGACGGCCCGCAGTCGTACCTGCCGTCGGTCGACGCTCCCAGGTTGCTCAGGGCCACCGCGGTGGACACCGGCTTGAACGTCGAACCGGGCGCGCTCGAACCCTGGTACGCCCGTGACAGCAGGGGAATGCCGTTGGCCGGATCCGACAACGCCTTGTAGTCGGCCTCGGAGATCCCACCGACGAAGACGGACGGATCGTAGGAGGGCAGACTGGCCATGGCGATGACGCGACCGGTACGGGCGTCCAGCACGACACCGGACGCGGTACGCGAACCGCCACCGATCTTGTTCACCGTATCCTGCAGGGTCTGCTCGAGAGTCTGCTGGACACCGACGTCCAACGACAGCACCAGGTTGTCACCGCTGCGTGGCTCGAGCGACGACGCCGTTCCGGCGACCCTCCCGAACCGGTCGACCTCCAGTTTCTGCACACCGTCGGAGCCGCGCAGGTCAGCGTCGTAGGTGTATTCCAGACCCGATACACCGATGAGGCTGTTCTGGTGGTACCCGTGCCCGGCGCCGTCGGAGTCGAGCTGTTCCTGGGTGACCGGGCTGAGATATCCCAGTTCGTGGGCGGCCAGGGAACCGTAAGGGTATTCCCGCACAGCCTGTAGGTCGGCCGAGACCCCGGGGAACCGGTCGGCATGCTCGATGACGGCCAGCGCCTGCTGGGGGGGGACATCCTTGGCCACCGGTACCGGCTGGTAGGGCGAGCCGTTCCAGCACGGCGGCTTCACCGTGGCCGAGCAGAACTGGATGCGCTTTGCGATATCGGCGGCGGGGATACCGACAACGCTCGACAACTGCGCCAGCACCGCCGCGCCGGAGTCCTTCTGTCGGTCGATCACCGAACGGTTCACCGAGATGACCAGTGACGTGCGGTTACGGACCAGAGCATGCCCCTGGTCGTCCACGATCAGGCCGCGAGTCGCCGGCATGACCACTTCACGTACCCGGTTGGCCTCCGCGACGTGGCGGTAGTGCTCACCGTTGAGCACCTGCAATGCCCACAGACGAGCACCAAGGGTTACCAAGAGTGACACAACGAGAACACGCAGGACCACCACCCGCAGCCGGATGCGGTCGTCCAGCGTCTCGGCCGCGGGTCGGCGCCTTCTCATGACGGCAGTCCTCTCATGAGCGGTCCCCGCGCAGCCGCCGCAGACCGACTCCCACGAGCGGGAACACCAGCGGGGTCAGCACCAACGCATAGAGCGCGGCACCGACCGTGCGGAGCAGCGCCTGGGTTCCGGTCAGGCTGACATCACCGAGGATGGCGGCCATTGCCGCGTGACCGGCCGTCCCCAGGGCCGAGGCTGCCGCGACCACCACCAGTGGCAGGTATGCCGTGCGTTCAGCCTCGTCAGAGGCCAGTCCCACGCCGTACCCGACCAAGCAGAAAATCATCGTGGTCTGTCCGAGGACATGAGTCGAGAGCAGGTCGGCGACCAGCCCGACGACGAAACCGACGATCACTCCGAACAGCCGTCCCTCCACGAGCGCCGCGCAGGCCAGCATGATCAGAACGATGTCGGGAGGGCCGAGCGGCAGGTCGAGGGCGGCAACGACCGACAGCTGTAGCACGATCGCGACGACCATCGTGACGATGGCCATCGCGACGCTCCTGCCCCGAACCTCGGCCTCACGCGTCCCCGCGTCCCACATGGCCGCGCCTCAACCGGTGCCGGCGGTCGCCGCGGGGGCGAGCGCCGGTACCGGAGAGATCTGGGCGGGTCCCGAGGGTCCGGCCTGCGACGGAGCCGGGGATGGAGCCTGCGACGGAGCCGCCGAGGACGGAGCCGGTGACGGCGGTGCGGGAAGCGGTGTCAGCACCCGGTCGCCGGGGTCGCTCACGGGTTTGCCGACGATGACGCCGACCATGTCCAGCGACCCCATCGAGGCGAACGTGGTGATCTCGACCGAACGCGAGAGACCCCCGCCCGCGTCGAGAACCTTCGCGACGACACCGATCGGTACCCCGGCGGCATAGTCCAGACTGCCGAACGTGACCAACCTGTCTCCCACCTTCATCTGATGGGATGCGTCGTAGAGGGTGAACGTGAGGACGTCGGGACCACCACCGCCGGAGACCGCGCCGAGCAGCCGGGTGCTCTCCAAGCGGGCGCCGATGTGGCTCGCGGGATCGCAGGCAAGCCGGACCACCGAGGTGTGGGCTGTCACGGAAAGCACCGTGCCCACCAGCCCGTCACTATTGATCACCAACTTGTCCGGTGCGACCCCGTTGTCGCTACCCGCGTTGACCGTGACGGTCCAGTCGGTGCCGGTGACGTCCCCGACCGCGATGACCCTGGCGGGTACGATCATGTACTGCCCCTTGTCCGCGAGCAGCCGCAGGCTGACCAGCGCGGCGGCTTGGCGGCGCACCTCGGCATCGTCTGCGACCTGACGCCGCAGCTGCGCGTTTTCCGCCGCGAGCGCGTCCGCGCGCTGCCGGTAGCGGTTGGGGTGGGTGAGCGACGACACCGTACGCCCGATCGGGCGGGTGACCGTGCTCACCGCGTCCTCGACCCCGCCGAACGCGCCACGCAACATACCCCGGGCACCGGACGAACTGTCGCTGGAACGATAGTCGACTGTGATCAGGATGAAGGCGACCACGAGCAGCACGAGGACGACGATGCGGGAGCGCCGGGTGTCACGTCCCACCACAGGCCTCCGTACCTGACGCCTCCGTACCTGACGCCTCCGCAGCCGGCATCCCCGTGCCCGGCAAGGGTCAGCGACGGGGCTCGGAGATGAGCACCTGTTGAAGCGCTTCGAACTCCTCGACGCACTTGCCGGAGCCCATCGCGACCGAGTGCAGCGGGTTGTCCGCGATGTGGATCGGCATGCCGGTCTCGTGACGCAGGCGTTCGTCCAGGCCCCGCAGCAGCGCTCCCCCGCCGGTCAGGACGATCCCGCGGTCCATGATGTCGCCGGACAGTTCCGGCGGGCACTTGTCGAGGGTGACCTTGACCGCGTCGATGACCGCGTTCACCGGCTCCTCCACCGCCTTACGGATCTCCTCGGCGGTGACGACGATCGTCTTGGGCAGGCCGGAGACCAGGTCACGGCCGCGGATCTCGGCGCTGGGCTCATCGGACATCTTGTGCGCGGAGCCGATAGCCATCTTGATCTCCTCCGCCGTCCGCTCCCCGAGCATGAGCGAGTACTCCTTCTTGACATAGGAGATGATCGCCGTGTCAAGTTCGTCCCCGGCGGTCCGGATGGACTGGCTGGTCACGATCCCGCCCAGCGAGATCACCGCTACCTCGGTGGTTCCGCCGCCGATGTCGACCACCATGTTGCCGGTGGGTTCATGGACGGGCATCCCGGCTCCGATGGCTGCGGCCATCGGCTCCTCGATGATGTAGACCTTGCGTGCGCCGGCCTGATAGCCGGCGTCCTTGACGGCTCGTTGCTCAACCCCGGTGATACCGGACGGGACGCACACGACCAGCCGCGGTTTGGCGAAGTGCCGTCGCCGGTGAACCTTCTGGATGAAGTAGCGCAACATGCGCTCGGTGGTGTCGAAGTCGGCGATCACACCGTCCTTGAGGGGACGGACCGCGACAACGTTGCCGGGAGTGCGGCCGATCATCCTCTTGGCCTCGGTACCAACCGCGAGAATCCCTGTCGTGGTGGTATTGATCGCGACCACGCTCGGTTCATTCAGCACGATCCCCCGACCACGCACGTAGACGAGGGTGTTGGCGGTGCCAAGGTCGACGGCCATGTCACGGCCTAGGAACGACAACGAACTGGACATCGTCGGATGCCGGCCTTCCCGGGTGTGCGGTTTGGTTGCGCACGCAGGGCGTGCTGGGGTTGTAGGGCAGGCGGTGTCCGTAACGAGGGCATATCCACTGCTTCTTCGACGTGCCCCATCCAGTAGTCCAGTAACTCAGTAGAGACGCTGTAGCGGACACCAAAGCCTAGACCGGGCCCCTCGAGCTGCCGTCCGTGTAAGGGATACCTGACGCGTGACGGTCCACGCGACACGCCGGGCCATCCGGCCTGCCGGCCCCTACCCGTCCGACCAGTTCTAACACCCGGAGTCACAAGGATGCTACCTGAGGCAACCAGTGGAGACACCTGGAGCGACAATATTCCCCAACCTGGGCAGACCCGCCACAATCGACGACCATGACGTATCCACCCAGGCGCAGACCTTCGCGGGCCTCAGCTGAGCCCGGGGAAGAACAGGTCGATCTCGCGCTTGGCCGACTCCGGTGAGTCGGAACCATGAACGAGGTTCTGCCCGATCTCCAGGGCATGGTCACCCCGCAGTGACCCTGGGGCGGCCTTGACCGGATCGGTAGCGCCGATCAGGCCGCGCACCGCCTCGATCGCCCGCGGGCCCTGGACCACCAGCGCGACCAGCGGACCGGAAACGATGAAGTCGACCAGCTCACCGAAGAACGGCTTGGCGGCGTGCTCGCCGTAGTGGGTCTCGGCGACCGATCGCTCCAGCGTGCGCAGCTCGAGCGCGACAAGGGTGAGACCCTTGCGTTCCAGCCGGCCGACGACCTCGCCAACGAGGCCACGGCTCACGCCGTCGGGCTTGACCAGGACGAGGGTACGTTCGACGGACACAGAACTCCTTCTTCTGCTCACTCACACGGACAGTCGCAGCATTCCGCAACTGTTGTTGCCTCTTCGAGGCCTCCGGTGGCGCAGGAAAAACCATGATCGCGCCACCTTCGGCACAGCGACCTCTCGAAGGCCTCCGGTGGCGCAGGAAAAACCATGATCGCGCCACCTTCGGCACAGTAGCAACCTACCCGTCAGCGACGCAGAAGGTGCCGGGCCTCCCCCACCGTCACAAGCGACCCGGTCACCAGCACCCCGGCACCGCCGAGCTCCGCCTCCTGCTCGGCGAGACGCACACCGGCGTCGAGCGCGTCGTCAAGCCGAGCGGCGACCTCCACCCGGTCGTCACCGAAGATGTCCACCGCGATCTGCGCAAGGTCGTCAACAGGAATTGCCCGCGGCGAACTGCTCTGGGTGACGACCACCGCATGCAAAACCGGCTCGAGCACGGCCAGGATGCCGACGGCGTCCTTTTCGGCGAGTATTCCCACGACACCGACCAGGTGATCGAATCTGAACGCCTCGTCCAACGCGGTGGCCAGCGCCTGGGCGCCTGCCAGGTTGTGGGCTCCGTCCAGCAGGACCGTGGGTGAGCGCCGGACCACCTCCAGGCGGCCCGGGGACTCTGCTCGGGCGAACCCCGCCCGAACGGCGTCGATGTCCAGCAGGTCACGGCCGCCACCGAGGAACGCTTCGACCGCCACGAGCGCGCACGCGGCGTTGTGTGCCTGGTGCGGTCCGTGCAGGGACAGGAAGAGATTCTCGTAGACGCCGCCCAACCCCTGGATGGTGACCAGCTGCCCGCCGACGGCGACGCTGCGGGCGAGGACCCCGAACTCCAGCCCCTCCCGGGCCACCGTGGCGCCGACCTCGGCGCACCGGCGCAACAGGACCTCCGCCGCTGCCGGCGGCTGTTGGGCGAGCACCGCAAGCGCACCCGGGTGGATGACGCCGGCCTTCTCCGCAGCCACCGTCTCGGGCGAGTCCCCAAGCTCCGGATGATCGAGGGAAATCGGGGTCACAACCGCCACGGCCGCGTCAACGACATTGGTCGCGTCCCAGCTCCCGCCCATGCCGACCTCGATGATCCCGACATCGACCGGCGCGTCCGAGAACGCCGAGAAGGCCATCGCGGTCAACAGCTCGAAGAACGTGACCCGCTCGGGATGCCGGCCGTCGACAAGCTCCACGCAGGCGATGACGTCGTCGTAGGCCTGGGTGAAGGCGGCTGCGTCCACGGGCCGTCCGTCCACGCTGATGCGCTCGGTGACGTTCTCAAGATGCGGAGAGGTGTAACGGCCGGGCCTGATCCCGAAGGCGCGCAGCAGCTCGTCCACCATGCGGGCCGTCGAGGTCTTGCCGTTGGTCCCGGTCAGATGGATCGACGGGTAGGAACGCTGTGGCTGCCCCAGCAGGTCGACCAAGTCCCGCATGCGTTCCAGGTCGGGCAGCATGCGGTGCGGAAACCGGCCGGCAAGGGCCTTCTCCACCCGGGCGAGACCAGCCGCGTCGACACCAGAATCTCCCACGCTGTCCAGTCTAGTGCCGCATCAGGCCGACTTCTCCTGGCGCGGGGTCCGCTTGGATGCGGCGACATCGCGTGGGACCAACGTGGGGTTGACGTGTTCGAGGACGACCTCACGGGTCACGACCGCCCGGGCGACGTCCTTACGGCTCGGGATGTCGTACATGACCGACAGCAGGACCTCCTCCATGATTGCCCGCAGCCCGCGCGCGCCGGTACCGCGCAAGATGGCCTGGTCCGCAATCGCGTCCAGGGCGTCAGCGGTGAAATCAAGGTCGACGTTGTCCAGTTCGAACAGTTTCCTGTACTGCCTGACCAGGGCGTTCTTCGGCTCGGTAAGAATGCGGATGAGCGCTTCCCGATCGAGGTTCGACACACTTGTGATCACCGGTAGGCGCCCGATGAACTCGGGAATCATCCCGTACTTGAGCAGGTCCTCCGGCATGACGTCGCTGAAGACGCTCGCCGCCTCCGGATCGTCCTTCCCGTGCAGGACCGCCCGGAATCCCAGCGACTTCTTACCGATCCGCGAGTCGATGATCCGGTCCAACCCGGCAAAGGCCCCACCAACGATGAACAGGACGTTCGTGGTGTCGATCTGGATGAACTCCTGGTGCGGATGCTTGCGACCGCCCTGCGGTGGAACGCTTGCGGTCGTCCCCTCCAGTATCTTCAGCAGGGCCTGCTGGACGCCCTCGCCGGAGACGTCCCGGGTGATGCTGGGGTTCTCCGACTTACGCGCGATCTTGTCGACCTCGTCAATGTAGATGATGCCGGTTTCGGCCTTCTTGACGTCGTAGTCGGCAGCCTGGATGAGCTTGAGTAGAATGTTCTCGACGTCCTCACCGACATAACCGGCCTCGGTGAGCGCGGTCGCGTCGGCGATCGCGAACGGGACGTTGAGCATTCGGGCGAGGGTCTGCGCCAGCAGCGTCTTGCCGCACCCGGTGGGCCCCAGCAGAAGAATGTTACTCTTCGCCAGTTCGACATCACCCTTGGTGTCGCCACCGGCTCCACCGCCGGCCTGAACCCGCTTGTAATGGTTGTAGACAGCAACCGACAAGGTCTTCTTGGCCTGTTCCTGGCCGACGACGTAACCGTCCAGGAACTCATAGATCTCGCGAGGCTTCGGCAGTTCGTCCCACTTGAGATCCGAGGACTCCGACAGCTCCTCTTCGATGATCTCGTTACAAAGGTCGATGCACTCGTCGCAGATGTAGACGCCGGGCCCGGCGATGAGCTTCTTCACCTGCTTCTGGGACTTGCCGCAGAACGAGCACTTGAGCAGGTCACCGCCATCACCTATGCGTGCCACCGAGGACTCAGTCCCTTCGTCCAGACGATGGTGTCGCCTGCGTGTCAGGGGCGGCCACGCCACCCGGTCATCGCTTGCCTGTTACCGTCCTGCCCTCCGCCACCGGCGACTTCGCCACGACGCCAACGGCTTTGGTGGGCTACCTGTCGCGTCCACGTGGGGACCGTACCCCCTACAGCCGCCCGGTGAGAGCCCTATCGCGCGGCTCGTGTAGGTCAAGCCTACGGTCATCTGCCGTGTCCTCGCCCGTCCACGCCGTCCGGTAGAACCTTCGAACGGCGTGGACGGGGCAACCGTCCCGGCGATGTGCCCGACGGCGCGGCCCGACCCTAACGGCCGGCTGGCGTCGCCGATGTCAGCCGGGAGGACTTACGGGTCGAGATGACCTCGTCGATCAGGCCGTAATCCCGGGCCCCGGCCGCGGTGAAGTACTTGTCGCGCTCGATGTCGCGGCGGATCTGCTCTTCGGTGTGGCCGGTGTGAGTGGCCAGCATCCGCTCCAGCAGCGAGCGCATCCGCAGGATCTCCCGGGCCTGGATCTCGATGTCGCTGGACTGCCCCTCGCCCTGCGACGAGGGCTGGTGCAGCAGAACGCTGCTGTTCTCCAGAGCGAAACGCTTGCCCGGAGTGCCGGCCGTGAGCAGCACCGCCGCGGCGGAAGCCGCCTGGCCCATGCAGATCGTCTGGATGTCGGGCCGGACGAACTGCATCGTGTCGTAAATGGCGGTCAGCGAGGTGAACGACCCCCCCGGCGAATTGATGTAGATGGAGACGTCGCGGTCAGGGTCCTCGGACTCCAGGAAGAGCAACTGCGCCATGACGTCGTTGGCGGACGTGTCGTCGATCGGCGCACCCAGGAAGATGATCCGCTCCCGCAGCAGCTTCTCGTAGGGGTTGAGGACGATATCGCCCCGACTGGTCTTCTCGATGACCTGCGGCAGGACGTATCGGCCGGTGGGCTGACCGCTCGGGCTCTTACCGATGATCGGCTGGTACATGATGGGTACCTCCGCGAGGAGCGTGTGGTGGTCGGTTGCCGGATGTCGACGCCGGGGTCGTCAGCTGACCGGTCCCTCGCTGGGGACCTGGCGGGCCTGGGCGACGACATGGTCGACGAACCCGTAGTCCTTGGCCTCCACCGCGGTGAACCAGCGGTCACGATCGGAGTCCCGCTCGATCTGCTCGATCGGCTGGCCGGTGTGGAACGCGATCCGTTCCTGCATCATCCGCTTGGTGTAAAGCATCTGCTCGGCCTGGATCGCGATGTCGGATGCGGTACCGCCGATGCCACCGGACGGCTGGTGCATCATGATCTTCGCGTGCGGAAGCGAGTACCGCTTACCGGACGCGCCCGCGCACAGCAGGAACTGGCCCATGGAGGCGGCGAGACCGAGAGCAACCGTCGCCACGTCGTTCTCCACGTACTGCATCGTGTCGTAGATCGCCATACCGGCGCTGACGGACCCGCCCGGAGAGTTGATGTAGAGGAAGATGTCCCGATTCGGATCCTCGGCGTTGAGCAGCAGCAGCTGGGCGCAGATCGCGTTGGCGATCTGGTCCTCCACCACCGAACCCAGGAAAATGATCCGTTCGCGGAGCAGGCGGTTGAAGACCTGCTCGTCGAAACCAATCCCACCCTGCCCCGGCGAACGCAACTGTGGGACGGCCAGGCTCGGGGCTGCGATGTTACTCACGGTTAGCTCCTCGGCTTCCTCGCGCTGGCGACGGTTGATCTGACCGGCTCGACACTATCTGTGACCCGCGCCGGTTCCAGGACTTCACGCTCGATGTTCGCGCTGGGCGTGAGGACGAGGCGGTTCAGGATCCGTCAATCCTTACATTTCGGATAACCGGGATGCGCGAACCACCCACACGCAACGACCCCCGGACAGTCATGTCCGGGGGTCGCGGGCCATCCCGTCGTCGACGGTGGGCGATCAGGCGCCGGGTTGATCCGAGCTGTCGCCCGTCTCCGCCTCGATGTCCCTCTCGTCCACCCTGTCCGTCTCGTCGACTTCATCGAGTTCGTCGACTTCGTCCTCGGCCGCCGGCTCCGGCCGGCGCGCCAGCGCCAGCTCGACCGGATTGCCGTCCGGGTCGACGACGGTCGCCTGCTCCAACAGGAAGTTGAGGGCCTTGCCACGCAGGGCGTCCGCCATGATCGAAGCCAGCCCGTCCCCCTGCGTCAACTGCTGGGCGAAGAGCTCCGGGCTCACGCCGAAACGCTGCGCACGGCCGATCACCTGCTCCATCAGCTCGCCCTGGTCGATACCGATCTGCTCGGCATCGATCACGGCGTCCAGGACGAACTGCGACTTCAGGGCCTTTGCGGCAAGCTGGCGCACCTCGTCGAGGTACTCCTGCTCGGTCTGGCCGAGCGACTCCAGGTAGGAGTCGCGGTCGGCGCCCATCCGCTCGAGGTCGTGGCTCAGACGGTGCTCGCGTGCCTCGACCTCGCTGTCGAGAACCGAATCCGGCACGGGTACGTCGACCCGCTCGATCAGAGCGTCCAGAACACGCTCCCGAGCCTGTGTGAGCTGGTTCTGCTCGGCGCCGCGGCCGAGACGCTCACGGACGTCCGCCAGCAGCTCGTCCAGCGAGTCGAACTCGCTGGCGGTCGTGGCGAAGTCGTCGTCCAGCTCGGGAAGCTCGCGTTCCTTGACGCCGCGGACCGTGGCGGTGACCTCCGCCGAGCTGCCCGCGTACTCGCCCGCGAGCAGCTCGGTCTCGAACGTCCGGCTCTCCCCCTCGGAGGCGCCCGTGACCGCCTCGTCCAGACCGTCGATCAGCGTGTCGCTACCGACCTCGTAGGACATGCCGGCGGCCTCGGCGCCCTCGACGGCCTCGCCGTCGACGGTCGCGGACAGGTCCAGCGAGATGAAGTCGCCGGTCTGCACCGCACGCTCCACCGGCTTGAGGACGGCGAACCGCTCCCGCATGGTCGTCAGCTGCGACTCCAGCTGTTCGTCGGTCACCTCGGCCGCGTCGACGGTGATCTCAAGACCGTCGTAGTCCGGCAGCGTGATGTCCGGCCGGACGTCCACCTCAGCGGTGAACACGAGCGGCGCCCCGTCCTCGAACGAGCTGATGCCGACCTCGGGGCGGGACAGGACGTCGACTTCCTCCTGTTGCACGGCATCGCTGTAGAACCGTGGCAGGGCGTCCTGGATGGCCTCCTCGAGGATCGTCCCTCGACCGAGGCGCTGGTCGAGGATGCGTGGAGGTACCTTGCCCGGCCGGAAGCCCGAGACGCGGACCTCCCGCGCGAGCTTGCGGTAGGCGGCGTCGACGGATGGCTTGAGCTCGTCGAAGGGCACCTCGACGGTCAGCTTGACCCGGGTGGGGCTAAGGGTCTCCTTGGTGGCCTTCACGGCGCGGCTAACTCCTGATGCGGCGGTGGATCGGATGGACGCGCCGAGATTACCGGTCGGGGCGGGGAGACTCGAACTCCCGATCTCCTGCACCCAAAGCAGGCGCGCTAGCCACTACGCTACGCCCCGTGGCGTTGCTCCTCCATCCTACGGGGTAGGCTGAGTGACGCTCCGCGGGTGTAGCTCAATGGTAGAGCCCCAGCCTTCCAAGCTGGCCATGCCGGTTCGATCCCGGTCACCCGCTCCACGGCTCAGCGGCCCGACGCCGGGCACGGGCGAGCCCCAGCCGGCCCGCCCGTGCCACCCACGTGCCAGATCACCCCTCGGCCCGTCCGCCGTCAGGTCGACGGCACGAGAGTCGTCAGGCAGAACGGGTGTCCCTCCGGGTCGAGGAGCACACGCCATCGGTCCGGGGACGGCTGCTCGTCGGCGGGTCGTGCGCCGATGGCAATCGCCTGAGCCTGTGCCGCGTCGAGATCCTCGACCGCGAACTCGATGTGCACCTGTTGCGGGATACCGCCCGTGGGCCACGTCGGGGGTCGATGGTCCGGGACCCGTTGCGCGGTGATCCAGACGGCTGGCCCTTTGACCGCGACGAAGTTCTCACTGCTGAAGGCGATCTCGCCGCCGGTCAACTCGGCGTAGAACCGGGCCAGCGGATGGGGCTCGGAGCAGTCCAGCGAGATTGCTGCCAGGCGTGCGATACCAGCCACCACTTTTCTCCTTACTGATTGTGACATGCCGTTGCATTCGGCGTGACGGATGCGCAAACGCTACCGTCGGCCACCGACAGAAAACGTCAAAGTCGGATGACCACGGCCGGAGGCGGACCGTCCTGACCGGATTCGTTCAGCGGTGCCGGTAACGTTCGTCTGTGAGCGCCACACTCGTCGCCAAGGACCTCGCCGCCGGATACGGCGGGCGGCAGCTGTTCAACCAGCTGGACCTGATACTCGGCCCGGGTGAGGTGGTCGGGCTGGTCGGGGTGAACGGCGCGGGCAAGTCCACGCTGCTGCGGATGCTCGCCGGCCTCACCCGACCCGAACACGGCACCGTGCGGCTCAGCCCGCCGACCGCCTCGGTGGGCTATCTTGCGCAGGAACCCGACCGCCGGCCCGGCGAAACCACGCGGGCCTTCCTGGCCCGGCGTACGGGCGTCACCGACGCGCAGCACCGGCTCGACGGGGCCTCCGATGCGCTGTCCCGACAGGAGCCGGGCTCGGACGACGGATACGCCGAGGCACTGGAGCACTGGCTGGCCCTGGGTTGTGCCGACTTCGACGAGCGCGCGGCCACGGTCGCGGCCGATGTAGGGCTCGCCACCGACCTGGACGCGCGGATGACGGCCCTGTCCGGCGGCCAGGCGGCCCGGGCCGGGTTGGCCGCCCTGCTGCTGAGCAGGTTCGACGTCTTCCTGCTCGACGAACCCACCAACGACCTCGACCTGGACGGCCTGGCCCGCCTCGAGGAGTTCGTCACGGGACTTCGGGCCGGTGTCGTGGTGGTCAGCCACGATCGGGAGTTCCTCGCCCGCACCGTCACCGGCGTCCTCGAACTAGACCTCGCGCAACAGCAGGTTGGCTTCTTCGACGGCGGCTACCAGGCCTATCTGGACGAGCGTGAGGTGGCCCGGCGGCACGCCCGCGAAGCCTACGAGCAGTACGCCGACCGGCGCGGCTCGCTGACCGAACGGGCGCAGACCCAGCGGACCTGGATGGACAAGGGTGTGCGCAACGCCCGGCGCAAGTCCACCGACAACGACAAGATCGGCCGAAAGCTCCGCGCCGAGGCGTCCGAGAAGCAGGCGGCGAAGGTCCGCCAGACCGAACGCATGATCGAACGCCTGGATGTGGTCGCCGAACCACGCAAGGAGTGGGAGCTGCGGATGCAGATCGCCGCGGCCCCGCGGGCCGGCGCCGTTGTCGCGGTGCTCACCGACATGGTCGTCCACCGCCCCGGGTTCACCTTGGGCCCGGTGACCGCGCAGCTCGACCGGGCCGACCGGGTCGCCATCACCGGGCCGAACGGGTCCGGCAAGTCCACGCTGCTCGCGGCGATGCTCGGCCGGCTGCCGCTCGACGCGGGCCGGGCGTCACTCGGACCGGGGGTCATGGTCGGCGAGGTCGACCAGGCCCGCGGGCTGTTCGCGGGAGAAGGCACGGTGCTGGACGTCTTCGCCCGGCTGCTGCCCGATCTGGTCACCGCCGACCTGCGCACCCTGCTGGCCAAGTTCGGGCTTCGCTCGGACCACGTGGGGCGGGCCGCGTCCACCCTGTCGCCCGGTGAACGCACCCGGGCGGCGCTGGCCCTGCTGCAGGCACGCGGGGTCAACCTGCTGGTGCTGGACGAACCGACGAACCATCTCGACCTGCCCGCGATCGAACAGCTGGAGGCCGCCCTGGCCGACTACACCGGGACGCTGGTCCTGGTCACCCACGACCGGCGGATGCTGACGGCGGTCCACACCACCCGCCGGTGGCGGGTCGATGCCGGTCAGGTCACCGAAGCGGGCTGACCGGGCGCCACGCCACGGTCAGGCGATCTGTCAGGCACCATCGGACCTACCATGACGCTCGCCGACCTGCTGCCCGAAAAGCCCGAACCCGACGATCTCTTCGACGCCTTCACCGCCTGGGCCGGGGAGCAGGGCCTCACGCTCTACCCGGCCCAGCAGGAGGCGCTGATCGAGGTGGTGTCCGGTTCCAACGTCATCCTCGCCACCCCGACCGGTTCCGGGAAGAGCCTCGTGGCGACCGGCGCCCATTTCGCCGCCATGGCTCACGGACAGCGCAGCTTCTACACCGCGCCCATCAAGGCGCTGGTGTCGGAGAAGTTCTTCGCCCTGTGCGCGACGTTCGGCGCGGGACGCGTCGGGATGATGACCGGGGACGCGAGCGTCAACGAGACCGCCCCGGTCATCTGCTGCACCGCCGAGATCCTCGCCAACATCGCCCTGCGGGACGGAGCCGGCGCCGACGTCGGCCAGGTGGTGATGGACGAGTTCCACTTCTACGCCGAGCCGGACCGTGGCTGGGCATGGCAGGTGCCGCTACTGGAACTCCCCCGCGCACAGTTCGTTCTCATGTCGGCGACCCTGGGTGACGTACGCCGGTTCGAGGAGGACCTGACCCGGCGGACCGGCCGTTCCACCGCGGTCGTCCGCTCCGCCGAGCGCCCGGTGCCGCTGTTCCACCATTACGTGACCACCCCGCTGCACGAAACGCTGGAGGAGCTTCTCACCACCCACCAGGCGCCCATCTACGTCGTCCACTTCACCCAGGCGTCGGCGTTGGAACGGGCGCAGTCGCTCATGAGCATCAACGTGTGCAGCCGTGCGGAGAAGGACGCCATCGCCGAGATGATCGGCGGTTTCCGGTTCACCGCCGGGTTCGGTCGGACCCTGTCCCGTCTGGTCCGCCACGGCATCGGCGTCCACCACGCCGGGATGCTGCCCAAGTACCGGCGGCTGGTGGAACTACTCGCCCAGGAAGGCCTCCTGAAGATCATCTGTGGCACCGATACCCTCGGGGTCGGGATCAACGTGCCGATCCGCACGGTCGTGTTCACCGCCCTGTCCAAGTACGACGGAACCCGGACCCGTCACCTCAGCGCCCGGGAGTTCCACCAGATCGCCGGCCGGGCCGGCCGGGCCGGTTACGACACGGTCGGCACCGTCGTCGTGCAGGCGCCCGAGCACACGGTGGAGAACGAACGCGCGCTGGCCAAGGCCGGCGACGACCCGAAGAAGCGGCGAAAGATCGTCCGCAGGAAGCCCCCGGAGGGGTTCGTGTCCTGGGGCACGCCGACGTTCGAGCGGCTCGTCGCCGCCGAACCCGAACCACTGACATCGAGCTTCACCGTCAGTCACTCCATGCTGCTCAATGTGATCAACCGGCCCGGTAACGCCTTCGCCGGCATGCGCCACCTGCTCACGGACAACCACGAGGACCGTCCGGCCCAGCGCCGCCACATCCGCCGGGCCATCGCCATCTACCGGGCGCTGCTGGCCGCCGGAGTCGTGGAGAAACTTCCGGTCCCGGACGAGGCGGGACGCAGCGTGCGGGTAACCGTCGACCTGCAGTTCAACTTCGCCCTCAACCAGCCGTTGTCGCCCTTCGCCCTCGCCGCGCTCGAGCTCCTCGACCGGAACGCGCCCGGCTACCCACTGGACGCCCTGTCGGTCATCGAGGCCACGCTGGACAACCCGCGCCAGGTTCTGTCCGCGCAGCAGTTCAAGGCCCGCGGTGAGGCCGTCGCCCAGATGAAGGCCGACGGCGTCGAATACGAGCGGCGTCTGGAACTGCTCGACGAGGTCACCTACCCCAAGCCCCTGGACGAACTGCTCAGCGCCGCCCTCGCGATATACCGGCGGGGCCATCCGTGGGTCGACGACCACGAGCTCGCTCCCAAATCGGTGGCCCGGGACATGTACGAGCGGGCCATGACCTTCGTCGAGTACATCGGCTTCTACGGCCTGGCCCGCTCCGAGGGCCTGCTGCTGCGTTACCTGGCCGACGCCTACAAGGCGCTACGACACACCGTGCCCGAGGACGCCCGGACGGAGGAGCTGGCCGACCTGACCGAATGGCTCGGGGAACTGGTCCGCCAGGTCGACTCGAGCCTGCTGGACGAGTGGGAGCAGCTACGCAACCCGACACCGGACGCGGCGACCGCCGCGATCGCCGAACAGCCGCCCGCGGTGACCGCCAACACCCGCGCGTTCCGGGTACTCGTCCGCAACGCGCTGTTCCGCCGAGTGGAGTTGGCAGCCCTGCGACGCTACGACGATCTCGGTGCACTCGACGCCGACGCGGGCTGGGACGCCGACCGATGGGCCGACGCCCTCGAGCCGTACTTCGACCTCCACGGCGAGATCGGCACCGGCCCGGACGCCCGCGGCCCGGGACTGCTCATCATCAAGGTCGAACCCGGGCGCTGGACCCTGCGTCAGATCTTCGACGATCCGGCCGGCGACCACGACTGGGGTATCAGCGCCGAGGTCGACCTCGGCGCCTGCGACGAGGCCGGAACCGCCGTCCTGCACGTCACCGCCGTCGACCAGTTGTGAGTCGACCAATTGTGAGTCGACCAGTTGTGAGATGTGAGCTACCCGGGCAGGTGAACGACCGCGACCGGGCAGGCCGCATGCCGGACGCACTGGTCGCCCACGGAACCGAGGAGCAGCTCGGCGAAGCCACCGTGACCACGTGCGCCGACCACCACCAACTGTGACGTCGTGGACTCCAGCAGCAGTGCCCGGGCAGCGGAGTCGACCACCACCTCGCTGCTGACACACAGCTGCCGCGGAGCGTCACGCAGGCCCGCGGCCAGCGCGTCGTCGAGCACGTCGTTCGCGTGGTCGACCAGAGCCGGACCGACCAGGGCGAGAAAGTCCGGATAGGGCGTTGCCGCGACCGCCAGCGCGTGCACGACGCGCAACGGCACGTCCCGGTACACCGCCTCGCGAGCCGCCCAACGCAGGGCGGCGACGGACGAGGCCGACCCGTCCACCCCGACGGTCACCGGACGGCGATCGCCCGCAACGCCGAAACCCCGTCCGCGTACGGCGACGACCGGGACCGGAGCATGGTGGACGACGGCATGGCCCACCACCCCGCCGAGCGCCCGGCGGGACATGGCGTTGTCCCGCGCGCCCACCACGACCATCAGCGCGCAGCGCGACTCCTGGAGCAGGGCGAGCACGGCCGGTCCGTGGACCACCCGCCGGACGACCTCGCCCTGCGGGTGGAAAACCGGGACACCGGCCACCACCGACTCCAGGACCTCGGCCGCGGCCGCGGTCAGCCCGTCACGATCGATGGCGTGGGCCCGGCGGTGGACGAGTCCGGGTTGGCCGTCCGCGGTCCATGCCAGCACGGCTGTCACCGACCGCCCGTGCAGGGCAGCGGCGTGCCGGGCCCACCGCAACGCCTCGACGGAACCGGGCGAACCGTCCACCCCCACGACGATCCCCGGCGGCACGGCGCCGTCCGTCATCGCGGCTCTCCTGATTCCCCTGGGCCTCCGGCGGCGCCACGAACAACGATCGCGCCGCCTTTGGCCGGCTCCTGATTCCCCTGGGCCTCCGGCGGCGCCACGAACAACGATCGCGCCGCCTTTGGCCGGCTCCTGATTCCCCTGGGCCTCCGGCGGGCTTGCCGGTCCACCCGTTCCGATCTTCGCGCCGTGGAGCGGTCCCGCGTGGGGAGGATCAGTGCAGTGTCGGGGTGATGTTCGACTCCCGTGCGGCGGCCCCGTCACCGAACGGTCGGGCCTCACCTCCCACAACGTTCCCACCGGCCGGACCACGCTGGCCGTCGCGGATTGGGTCAACGGCGGGTCGCCGCGGGCGCCGCGGGCGCCGCGGGCGCGGAGGGCGGGCAGGTTCAGATGCGACAGGATTTTCTCCTACCGAGGGTAGGAAAACGGCCACGATCTGCAAATCGCACGACAGCTGCATCTGTGAAACCTTCGTCAGTCAGACCCTTGACGGTCTCGCTCCGGGCGTTCGGCGCGCTGCCGATCTTCGGCGACGGTATCTCCCGGAAGGTGGCATTCCGCTCGAGTCGAGCCGGTCAACAACAGTCCGTTTGGGGACACCACCCGCCACCGGTCGCCGCGGGGCGCGACTAACGTCTCGTGGTGTGCGACTGGCGACATGGAACATCAACTCGGCGAAGGCGCGGCAGGCCCGTCTGATCGAATGGCTGGACCGGGTCCAGCCGGACGTTGTCTGCCTGCAGGAGACCAAACTGTCCGACGACGCCTTCCTCGAGCTCTTCGACGAGGACCTCTTCCGGCGCGGCTACACCGTCGCCCACCACGGCGACGGACGCTGGAACGGCGTCGCGATCCTGTCCCGGACCGGGCTCGACGACGTGGAACGGGGGCTGGTGGACGGTCCGGGGTTCCCCGAACCGGAGCCGCGGGCGCTCGCCGCGACCTGCGCCGGCATCCGGGTCTGGTCGCTGTACGTCCCGAACGGACGCGCCGTCGACGACCCGCACTACGCCTACAAACTCACCTGGCTCGCCGCGCTGCGCACCTGCCTGGAGGAGGCGTTAACGACCGTACCCGTGCTCGCCTGCGGCGACTTCAACATCGCTCCCACCGATGCCGACGTCTGGGACCCGGCCGACTTCGTCGGCGCTACCCACGTCACCGACGCCGAACGGCAGGAACTGCGGGAGCTGTACGACCTCGGCCTGGTGGATGTCATGCGCGAGCGTTGGCCCGACGAGCAGGTCTACACCTACTGGGACTACCGGGCACTGATGTTCCCGAAGAACATGGGCCTGCGCATCGACCTCACCCTGGCCAGCGCTCCCGTGGCCGAACGGGTACGGGCGGTGTGGGTGGACCGCCAGGCACGCAAGGGCACGGGCACCTCCGACCACGCGCCGGTGGTCGTCGACCTCGACCAGGCACCGGACGGCGACATCGGCCCGATGGTCCCTCCACCGTCGACTCCCCGGCCCACCGCCCGGGGGCGCAGGGCGGGCACCGCCAAGACAGCGGAGGCGAAGCCGGGCGGCTGACGAACGGACCTCCTTCACCGGTGGTTGTGTCCCCGGACAGCGCCGGGGACACAACCACCTCGGGGATCAGTGAGCCGGGTTCCCCTCCACCGCCGGCGCCTGACCGGCCGCCGGCGCAGCGGCATCCGACGACCCGGAGCCCTCCAGGACCGCGGGTGCGCCAGGGGCCACCGGGATGCGGGCGCCGCGTCCGGCCGCTATCGCACCGGCAAGCCGCAGCGACAGGACACCGTGGTCGTAGGTCGCCGAGATCTGGTCGGCGCCCACCCCGTCCGGCAGGCTGAACTCACGGTGGAACACGCCGTGTCGACGTTCCCGCAGGACGATGCCATGGCTGTCGTCCTGGCGGGTTCCGGTGCGCTCCCCGCGAACGACGAGCCGACCGCGCTCCAGTTCGACGGCGACGTCTTTCTCCACGTCGACACCGGGAAGCTCGAGGTGGACAACGATGTCATCCCCCTCGGTGACCACATCGGCCGGCGGGGCGAAACCCACGCGGACCGTTCGGGCCCGGTCACGGCCACCCCAGGAACGACGGACGATCTCGTCGAACTCCCGGTCCAGACGCCCGAACGCGGCAAACGGGTCCCACAGGTAGGTGCTCATGGCTACTCCCTTCGGGTGCGATCCCCACCCCGGCCGATTCTGTCGAATCTCGACACCGCTGGGTTTGGATCACCTCATGGTTATTGAGTCTAGCAAGCTCAGACTTATGAACGGCAATAGAAGCAGTCCGGTTCCCGCCACGGCCGGCACGAACCCGGATCCCGCCTGCCTCGGGCATGCAGGAGCGGGCCTGCGCGACGTCCACGTGCTCGACGGTGGCCTCACCGCCTGGACTCGGCGAGGCGGAGCGCTCGCGCGCGAAGCCGGATCACCCTCCCCGGGCGATGTGACCGTCCGACCCGGCGGCATGCCCACCGGCGGACGTCGTCGGCGCCCGAACGACCGCACGTAGCGGCATCCCGCTCGACGCACCCGTGGCCGAGCGACCGGCGGTCAGGCCCGAAGCGACCGGCGGTCAGGCCCGAAGCGACCGGTCGTCAGGCATCGCGCAGGACCATCGACCAGAAAGCGAGGAGCAACGCGACCACCGCGTAGACACCGAGGACCGCGACGCTGGCCCCGGCGGACAGGCTCATCGACGGGGGACTCACGGTAATGATCGAGACCGCCATCGTCCCGGGCAGGTACGGCACGACACGCTCCTGCAGATCCACCGGAAAGAACTGGGTCACGATCTGCAGCACGACCATGAGGCCGAACAGGACGCCGAGGGCTCCGGCGGTATGGCGGATCAGCCCCCCGAGCCCGAGGGCGATCAGTCCGATCAGGGTGAGGTAGGCGGTGGCACCGAGGATGATTCGGATCATCCCGGCGTCGCCCAGGGACGCCTGCCGGCCGGTCGGGCTCAGCAACCACTGACCGAGCACGAAGGCGGCCAGGCAGGCGACGAACGAGCCCACCGTCACCACGAACGCGAAGATCACGGCCTTGGCCGCAAGCACGACCAGACGGTCCGGTACAGCGGCGAAGGTCGTCCGGATCATCCCGCTGCCGTACTCGGAGCTGATCACAAGGACACCGAGAACCCCCACCGCGATCTGGGCCATGAAGATGCCGGTGAGGCTCATTGCGGCCGGCTCTCCGCCGATGTCCCCGTGTTCCCTCGCGGTCATGGCGCACACGAGCGCCGCCAGGCCGATCGTGATGACGAAGGCGGCGGTGAGGGTCCAGTACGTCGACCGGACAGTCCAGAGTTTGGTCCACTCGGACCGCACCGCGTTGCCGAAGGCGTCCACGGCCGGGCGGCCGAACCATCGGCCGCCCGCAACGGTAGGCGAGGAGGTCTGCTCGACCGGGACACCGGCGACCGGGCCGCTGTCCGCCGGGACATCTTCGATTGGGTCCGGCTCGGGCTGCAGGGACATGGGTCAGATCCTCGGTTCGACGGTCGCGGGCTCGGTCCGGTAATCGACCGCATCCCGGGTCAGGTCCATGAAGGCCTCCTCCAGGGACGCCCGCTGGGAGGACAGTTCGTGCAGGACGACTCCTGCCGCCGCGGCAAGCTCCCCCACCGCGGGCGCGTCCATGCCCAGGACCTCCAGGGCACCGTCCGGCCCGAGCTGCACGCTCGCGTTGCCCTGCCGCAGCAGCACCGACAGCTGCTCCGCCTGCGGGGAACGTACCCGGACCCGGTTGCGTGAGCTGGTGGACAGAAGATCGGAGACGCTTGCGTCCGCGACGAGCCGGCCCCGCCCGATCACCACAAGGTGGTCCGCGGTCAGGGCCATCTCGCTCATCAGGTGGCTGGAGACCAGGACGGTCCGTCCTTCGGACGCCAGCTGTTTCATCAGGGCTCGGATCCACCGGATACCTTCGGGATCAAGGCCGTTCACCGGTTCGTCGAACAGGAGTACACCCGGATTGCCGAGCAGCGCGGCGGCGACACCGAGGCGCTGGAACATTCCGAGCGAGAATGTCCGGACCCGTCGCCCCGCGACACCCGTCAGCCCCACCGTCTCCAGGACGGCACCCACCCGGGACGCGGCGATACCGTTGCTGCGCGCGATACACAGTAGATGGTTAAAGGCGCTCCGACCACCGTGCACGGCACGCGCGTCGAGCAGCGCGCCGACCTCGAGCAGCGGACGGCGGATCGAACCGTAGGGCCGGCCGTTCACCCTGATCTCACCCGCTGTCGGCCGGTCCAGGCCGATGACAGCCCGCATCGTCGTCGACTTTCCCGCGCCGTTCGGCCCCAGAAAACCGGTGACCCGGCCGGGAAGGACCCGAAACGAGAGGTCGGCCACGGCGACAGTCGAACCGTAGCGCTTTGTCAGTCGATCGACTTCGATCATCTGTCTCCATCCAGACCGCCCGCCGCAAGACCGGCGCCACCTTCGGTCTCCCTTTCCTACACGAGACCCCCACACCCCGGGCGACCGCAATGATGCCCATAGTGGCAATGGTCACACAGGCTGCTCACCATCACCCCGGACACCACACGATTGAACGGACAACGCCGCCGCAACCACCGACGACGCCGACCCCTCCGGGTGACCTTACCGAGATGACCTGTTTCGACAGGTTTAAGATACTTTCGACATCATGGTCGAATGCTGAACCATGACCATCGCCAGCAGAAGGTGGTCAAGCATGCACGAAAGATCGGTTCTTTCAGCTCCGCCCGATACATCCCCCACCGTCGAAGCGACACCGGGTCTCGGTTGGATCGAACAACTGGTCCTACGAGGTGACGGCCTGACCACAACGGCATTGGAGATCCTCACCGTCCGAGTCCGCCGGCAACAGCGGATCCCGCTGGACCCGTCGGCCGATCAGGACCGCGCTGCAGGAGACCCGTCCCACCCCGACCTCGCGTTCGGGGACACCGAGACGTACTCGGATATCGGGATACGCGACCTCGACTGCGAGACCGGGGACGACCTGTTGATCCGCGAGGTGCTGCTGACTGGTGACGACGGCGTCACCTACGGCACGGCGAGCGTCCTCGCGGTGGTCAACAGACTTCCGGTCGACGTCACCCGCGGGCTCGCGGAGACCGAGGAGCCCATCGGCAAACTGCTCGTCCGAGCCGCCCTACCGGTCGTTCGCGAGCTGCGGGCCTGGGGGCTGCTCCCGGCGGGGGACTTCGCCGCCCATCTCGGCCCGGGTATCGACGGACAGTCGCGGGTGCCGGCCCGGACCTACCGGATGCGTGGGATGTTGACCGGACGCCCCCTGACGCTGATCACCGAATGGTTCGCTCCCCGGCTGTTCACCGAAAAGCCCGGTGGACCCGACCTGCAGGCTGCCCGCAGCCATCATTTCGCGTCCTCGTAGGTGATGTTGATGATCGTGAAACCGAGCGCGCCGAACAGCCCTCGCAGCATGCTGGCGGTGTTGCGTTCGGCGAGGGTCAGGACGGAGCCGTCGGCCTGCGCGGCCTGCGTCATCCTGCCCGCGGCAACCACGTAGAGCTGCTGGTCATCGCTTTCGCTACCGGTGAGAAAACCGCCGATGCGGTCCAGCACGCCTTTCTGCCGCGCAACGACATAACTGTGCTTCGGGTCGATCACCGGTTCGGACAGGACGGGCTTGGGGAGACGGACGGACACCGTCCGCCTGTCCTGCGAAACGGTGACCGCACCGGAGTTGAGCTTTCCGAAATCAACCACCGAATCAACGGCGCCGACACCGACGAACAACGTCCGCTCACCACGCAGCGCCGACGGAATGAACCTGGTGTCGTCCTCGAGATCAACGACGACCTCGAAATGAGCACTGGCCGCATGGTAGGCACTGAGGTCCTCCAGCGAGCGCAGCACAGCGGGTGAACTGCGGTCCACCGTTTCCTTGCCGAAGGGATTGGACAACGAGGGCCGCCAGCCGCCGACCAGTCCGACGACAGCGAGAACGAGCACCAGGCCGACAACGATGAGGACCAGCCGTCCGATACCGGAACGGGCACGGATTCGACCGACGATGCCGGATCTTTCGCTCATGACGGCCTTCATACCCGAAAAAATCCACGAGCACGCGCCAGCCGGATGGAGACGAGCACCGTCACAGCTGCCTGCTGCCCGCTGTTACCCGGACCAGCTTCCGGCCGTCCGCGCGAGGATGATCGCGGTACGGTCGTCGCTCGGACGTCCGGGCGCATGCGCGCGGACCGCATCGAAGACGCCGTCGAGAAGCTCGGCGGGCTCCCGTGTGTGGTCCCGCAGGATCTCCGCGACCAGCCTGTCCTCGCCGAACTGCTCGCCTCTGTCGTTGCGGGCCTCGGTCAGGCCGTCGGTGTAGATGAACAACACGTCGCCGTGACGCAGCTGTACCGTCGCGGTCGACCAGGCACCGGGAGCCGCCAGGAGACTGGACACCAGCGGCCCGGTGGCGGCCAGCGTGACGACGTCCGCACCACGTCCCGGACTCCTCTGCGATCCGATCGCCCGCGCCAGCGGCACCGCGGGCGGCGCGGGCACCACAGGCGGCGCGGGCGGCGCGCCACCGCCGTGCCCGGAAACACGGGCGGCACCGGCGGTCGCCTCCAGGTTCAGGCCAGGCCGCACGGCGACCCCGGTACCCGGGGAGGATCCGGAGCGCCGCAGCAGCAGCCCGTCCGGGTGACCGGCGTTGGCGTAGTGGACCGTCCCGCTGCTGGGGTCGACCACGACGACCATCGCCGTCGCGAAGACCTCGTCGGTCTCACCGAGACTGTCCACGACCCACGCGATGGCCTCGCCGGGGTCGAGCACCCCTCCGGTCAGGGCGGCTCCCAGCAGCTGCTTGAGCCGCAGCGCGTACACACCAGCCGCCGACCCATGACCGGAGACGTCACCGACCACCACTCCGACCCGGCCACCTGGAAGATCCACGGAGTCGAACCAGTCACCGGCCAGCTCTCCTTCGGCCGGATCGACCCGACCCCGCACGACCAGCCCGGACGCGTGCAGGGTGGACGGGGTCAATGCGTCACGCAGGGCGACCACAGCAGGCCCCTCCTGGGCGAGGGCCTCCCACGACCGGTCGTTCTGGCGGACAAGGCGTACCAACTGCGCCCGCATCGCCTCCACGTTGGCGGCGAGCTCGACGAGCTCCTTGGGTCCCACCGCCGGGATGCGGGTGTCGTAGCGCCCGGCTGCCACCGCGTTGACCGCGCGGCGCAGCGACGCGATCGGCCGCAGGAGCCAGCGGCGGACGGCGATACTAAGAATGATCATGATGACCGCTACCAGGAACACCGCCGTACCCAGCGAACTGAGCAACAGGTCCTGGGCACTGGCGACCCGGCCCGACGTGGACATCTGCGCCTGGGAGATCGCCACCTCGAGGTTGGTCATGCGCGAGCGCAGCGTGCTGAACCGGGCATGCGCGGTCCCGGACTGCTCCACGGCTCGGGCCGTGGCCACGTCGCCGTGCTGCATGGCCGCAAGCTCCGGCCATACGACCGTCGACAGCCACGCGCCATGTGCCTGGTCGACCTCGCGCATTTCGGCCAGCAGGGCAGCCTGGCCGCGTAGCAGCTCCTCCAGGCGTGCGTAGTGGTCCGGGATGACCGTCCCGGCCGCCGTGAACGGTTCGAGCAGCGAGAGGTCCGAAGTGATCAGGTAACCGCGGACACTGCTCTCCTGATCGACGTAGTCGGCCAGGAGCATGGCGGCGGTGGTCGCCGCCGGGTCCAACCGGGTGCCCCGCTCGGCGCTGGCGTTGTTGGCCCGGACCGCGGAGTACACGGCAACCCCCAGCGTGGCGAGGGCGACCAGGCAGGCAAGGGTCGCCAAGGCCCTGATACCACGGCGCAAACCCGCCACCTCGGCCACCGTGACTCCCTCCGATCACCGAAGCCCTGCCGCCTCGAGGTGGGGCTCCCTGCATTGTCGCCCAACGGGACGCGGTGCCCACCTCGGCCGGTCGCGGCCCACCTCCACCGGTCGCGGCCGGCCGCAACCCGCTACGCGGGCCGGTCTCGTTAGCAGGACGTACGGGGGATGTCAAGGTCAGGCACGGCTCCGTTCGCGATATCACCTCAAAGCGACGGCGGCCGGAGTAACCGCAACTTCACGTAATTACCTTCGGCCACTAGCTTGTAACTACAGGCAATGAACCGGCAACCGCGAATTCGTTACCCATGCCACGACGATCACAGCTCGAGCGTTGCCACCTGAGTAAACCCGTGCGAGCGAATGCCACAGAAGATCAATTCGGATTGGAACTACCGACAGTCACTATTCACCACCTGCTTCCATCCGTTACGCTCTGCTTGGTCAATGCCAGCACAACCGCGTGGCCACATCTCTGGGATCAGGCCACGCCGATCACGCCACGAAGATCCGAGTTCGGATATCAAGGAGGCAACCAGGTAATGGCGGCGGAGACTCCGGCACGGCGACCACGAGCAGAAGGCAGACCGAGGCAGGAGGCTGACGCAGGCTCGCAGGAGCCGCCGGCCGACGCCGCCATTTGGAGCGAAGGGCTCACCAAGCAGTACGGCACCCGACGCTCCGTGGACCGGATCAACCTCCACGTTCCCGTCGGGGCGCTGTCCGGCTTCGTCGGACCCAACGGGGCCGGCAAGACGACGACCTTGCGGATGCTTCTCGGGCTGATTCGGCCCACCGAGGGGCGCGGCTTCGTCCTCGGACACCGCATCGACGCCCCGGCTCGTTACCTGGCCCGGGTCGGAGCGATGATCGAAGGCCCGACCTTCCACCCAGGTCTGACCGGGCGGGCCAACCTGCACCTGCTGGCGCGCCTACGCCGGCTCGGCCCGGACCGCGTCGCCGAGACGCTGGACATGGTGGGGCTCACCAGTCGGGCCGACGACCGGTTCACCTCCTACTCCCTCGGGATGAAGCAGCGCCTGGGGATCGCAGCCGCCCTGTTGCCCGGCCCCGAGCTGCTCGTTCTGGACGAGCCGACCAACGGGCTCGACCCGGCGGGGATCCGCGAGATCAGGAGCCTGCTGAAGGACCTCGCCGCGACGCGGATGACGGTGTTCGTGTCCAGCCATCTGCTGTCCGAGGTCGAACAGATCTGCGACCACCTGGTGATGATCCGCGGTGGACGGCTGCTCTTCCAGGGCCACGTGACCGAACTGCTCGCCGCCGAGGATCCGCGGCTCGTCCTGACCCCCGAACACCGCGGGGACGTGCACCGGTTGGCGGTCCTGCTCCGTGACCACGGCCTGCGCGTGGATCCGGTGCGGGAGTCCGCGAGCGGGACGGTGCGGGTGCACGCCCCTGAAGGTGTCGCCGCGAGCCTCAACAAGATCGCGATGACGGCAGGCATCACGCTGCGGGCGCTGACCGCCTGCCGGCCCACACTTGAGGAGACCTTCCTGATGGCCACCGGAGGTGTCGACGGGGACCTGATCCCACGCAGCCGCACCGCCCCGGACGCGACCGTCGGGTCCGGTGCCTCGGGGACGGCCGTGTCGGACATCTCCGGGCAGGCGTCATGACCGCGATATTTCGGGCGGAGTGGGTCAAGCTCGGCCGCCGGCGGTTCTTCGCCGGCACACTCGCGGCCGTCACCGCCGTGGCCGCACTCGGCGCGGTACTGACCATGCTGTCGGTCGGGCGCAGTGACTACGACGGCATACCCGTCACCGCGACCGCGATGTCCGCTCCGAACGGGGTCATGCAGGGGCTGGAGGCCGTCAGCATCCTGCTCGGGGTGGTCGCCCTGGCCGTCACGGCCACCGTGATCGGCGGCGACTACGCCCATGGAACCCTGCGCAACCAGCTCATCGCCCACCCGCACCGGCTTCGCCTGCTCGTGGGGAAGTGCCTGGCCCTGGCCGCGTTCGTCGCGGTGCTCGTCGCCGCCGCCACCGTGGTCGCCGCCGCCGGATCGTTCGCGATGGCGCCCGTGACCGGTGTGCACACCGGTGCCTGGCACAGTGCGGCCGGCCTGCTCGAAATCGGCAAGGGCTATGTGAACGTGCTCACGGCATCCCTGGGATACGCGACCCTCGGTGTCCTCGTCGCGGTCGTGTTCCGCTCCCCCGCCGCCGCGGTGTCGGTCGGACTAGCCTACGCCCTGCCGCTGGAGATGCTCGTGTCGCGGATCTGGAGTCCGGCCGCGAACTGGCTGCCCGCGCGGCTCATGGACGCCTTCGCCTCAGGCACGCACGGTTATCACGTCGCCTATCAGGCTGCCGGTATCCGGCTTGCCGTCTTCTGCGCGGTCGCGGCGATGGTTGCCGCCGTGCTGTTCAGGCGCCGCGACATGACGTCCTGACCGGCGGCTCCGATCAGGCAAGCACGGCCCGCAGATCGATCCGCATCAGCCACTGGTCCAGTTTGAACGGCGGATACGGCCAGGCTATGGAGTCAAGCACCAGTTGGTTGACGGGCAGCCACATCACCCGACGGTCGACGTCAACGGCACCCCGCCGGACACCGATGTAACGGGTGGACGGCCCGCGCAGCCGCCCCAGTCCGATGTCGATCGGCCGGCCGGCAGCGAAGGTCATGTCCGCGCCCCGCCCGGACGGCCGGACCACCTGCACCGTCCCGTCAAGCCCGGCGAGCATGACTGCCCCGCTGTCCGGATCGACGACGATGCTGCGGACCAGGCCGCCCCGGTCGGTGCCTGCGACGAGGTAGTCGGGCGGGTTCACCGCTCCCCAACCGCCTACCGGCCAGCCGTCGGTGGTCGGCGTCCGGGTGACCAGGCCCCGCTCGGAACCAATCTTGGGATAGACCGCGAGCGCCGCGGCACGCAGCCCGTCCGCCCTCGTACGGGCGACGTACAGCGTGCCGTTCGCGTCAAAGCAGGCGGTCTCCATCCGGGAGTCGTCCGCCGAGGCACGCACCGGATTACTACGTGGAGTGATTGTTCCGGTCGTTCGGTTCCCCGTGCCCACGGAGTAGGAGAACTCCTGGATGGGGAAGGACACCACCCGGTCGTCCAGGGTCCGACAGTCGCTGATCAGCACGAAACGCTCATCACCTGCCGTGCTCGTGGGATCGGCGACGACCTCGCGAGGGCTCACCACCACCGGCATACCGAAGACCCGGACCTCGGGGTACTGCCAGCTCGCCCGCACCCGTCCCGCGGTGTCCACGACGAGAAGGGATCCCTGGTCGGTTCCAAGACTTCCCGCGCCGAAATACTGCGCGATCACCAGATGCCCGCTGCGCGGCAACCTGGTGATCGCGGCCGGGCCACGTGACCACCGCGGTTCACCCGGGCGTTCGACCGGGAAGGCGGACGCCGAGACCCCGGGCGGCGCGGACGCCGCCAGCTGGTCCGTCGTCCACGACCTCGTCGGATCATAACGCCACGGCCGTCCCGGAGCGGGGCGGCGGACCTGCCCGAGTACCGGAAGCCGCCCGTAGACCGTCGTGTCCCAGCCGAAGTACGACATGGCCGAGACGAACACCACCCGCTCGTCGAGACCTGAACCGATCACCGTGACGTCCGCGATGTCAGCCCCGCCGACGCCGCGGTACCACGGCTCGGACCGGGGCAGCTCCGTCCGCCCGGTGCTGGACGGGACGACCAGCCGGGTGAAACGGAGCGGACCGGGCTCGAAAACCGCGAGCTCCATCCCGGTCCCCGTCGGCTGTGCCTGGTTGTCCGAGAACGGCGTGGTCGCGGTGAACACGGTTCCGTCGGAGGTCACGGTCGACGCATAGGCGGCCTGGCCCGGACCGAACCCCCAGCCCGGCACATCCACTGTGCTGATTGAGGTGCCCCCGGTATGTTCCCCGAAACTGCCGGGCGCGCCGAACAGCACCAGGGCATCCCGGTGGACGCCTCTCGACGACCCGATCAGCCGCCTTGCCACACCGGTGGCGACGAGTGCGCCGAGACCCGTCACGGCCGCGCCGGCCACCACCCGACGGCGGGTCGCCCCTCGGCGTCTCGCCGGCGGCACGTCGTGGCCCACGTCCGGCGGCGTGGGCGAGACCGTCCCGGCAGCCCCCGACGCATCCTGGTCGGGCTGGGACTGGGGCTGTGCCGGAACCCGTCCCGGGGAAGCGGTGACCAGACCCTGCTGGCCGGCCGCCTGTTCGGGGCCGCCGCCGGGACCGGTGTCACCGGACGCGTCAACGGATGCCAGCGGATGGTCCCCCGGTGCGAAATCCCGACGCATGACTCCTAGTCTCCGATGAAGGCGGTGACCGCTCAGGATCGAAGACCATCGGGGTGACCTACCTATCGGTCGACGGCTGTGGCCGGTTGCCGGCCAGGCTCAACGGCCATACCGCGGCAACGAGGTCGCAACAACCGGTTGCAGCTGACGACCGGCCGACCGGTCGGGGTCACCGGCCTGCTCGGGTGCGTCGAAGCCGACCGGTTCCGTCGCCGCGACCGACCCGCCGAGCACGACCGGCGAGTGCGCCCGGAACACCATGAAGCCAGCCATGAAGGCGGTCACCGCCTGGCAGACGAGACCAACCACCCCGGTGGCGACCAGATTACCACCAGCTATAAAGAGACCACCTGCGGTAAGCGCCGTCCCGGCCATGAGCACTCCCACCACCCCCCGCCGGCCCACACCGAGCAGGTAGTTGGTGAACAGCAGCGTCACGGCAAGGCAGGTCATGGCAAGCGCCAGCACCGGCAGTGCCGACGCGCCCGCGGCCAGGCGCGGGCCGAAAACAGCGGAGAGCAGAGGTCGCGCGGCCACCGCGCCGATCCCCACGAGCAGCAGCCCGGGGGTGACCACCCACGCGACAGCCGCGAGCAGCGCCGCGGTGGCCGGACGCCCCTCATACCGGCGCCGGGCCGCCTCCGGCAACAGGAAGTTGGCCACCGCCAGACCGATGAACACCGGCACCTTGCAGGCCGTGGCAATAGCCCCGTACGCCCCGACCTCGCCGGGGTTCAGCCAGCCGACGATGACCACGTCCATGTTCTGTAGCAGCGCGAGGGGCACCAGTGCGCCGAGCGCAGTTGTCGTGTCGTGCCGGAGAGCGTGACGGGTCCGCACCCTCGGCGTGGACCGGATGGGCATCGGCCCCCAGGAATCGATGCCGTTCGGACCTGTCCCGTCGAGGCCTGTCCCGTCGAGGCGCCGCCCGGGCCCTGCCGCAGCGCCGCCGCCGGCGCGAGCAGGCGCCGGCCGCAGCCGCGACAAGGTCGGCGCGGTCCGCCCCACGCTCCGTCGGGCGTCCTCGGTGGCGAGCAGGACACCGACGATCAGACCGAGACCCGCGCCGTTCACACCGAACCCGGCGAACACGAGGCCGATCGTGACAGCGATCCGGCCGACGCCCTCGAGGACGAAGTTGCGGGCAAGGTCCTGGTAGGCATGGCGAGCCTGCAGCAGGCCGCGCTCGACCGACAGCGAGACCCACATCGCCGCGGCCGCGATCGCCTCGGCAATCGCCAACGGGTGCGGATAGGACAGCATCGCCGCCGCCGGGCCGCACACCACCAGCCCGAGGACGCAGGTGACTACCGCCACGACCGTGCAGCCGCCTCGCAGCCGGCGAACCCACCACCCCCGGTCATGCCGGGATGTGCCGGTACCGGAGGTGTCCCGCTGTACCACCGCGACCTGGAGAGCGGAACCGCCCATCGACAGAATCAGGAAAATGCCGGTCTGGACGACCAGGGCACCATAACCCGTAGCATTGAGTGTCCGTGCAAGCACAAGATTGGCCAGGAGGTTACCGCCGTTGACTGCGATCCCGGCGACCGCGAGCGACCCCGGACCCTGGAGAACTCGCGCAAACAGCTCACGCCGACCGGCGGAGCCACTGAGGTTCGCCATCCAGATCCCTTCCGAACGCCCGCCTGTCCACAGGCGCGCCCTGCTTTATCGTTTTTTGCCGGACGCCGCCTGCCAACGGTAGGCCAGCGTCGAAGCCGGCCGATGTCGGGTGCCCGCAATCTGGCACCATCGGCACGCGGCCAAAGGTAGCGGGCTGTGGCGAAAACAACAGGCGAGCCTTGCCGGAAACGACAGAACTGTGCCGGGAACAACACCGGCCAAGGGGCCACGATGAAAGGATCCAGTCAGGTGCCGGTGAACGTGCCGCCCGCGGGTGGCGTGAACAGGCAACTCAAGGCGCTCGCCGGGCGCCGAGTGGTGTTCCTCAACTGGCGTGATCTGGATCACCCACAGGCCGGCGGCGCCGAGCTCTACTGTCAGTCGGTTGCCGAACGCTTCGCCGCGGCCGGCGCACAGGTGAGTCTGCTCACGGCCCGCCCGCCCGGTCGCCCACGTTCGCAGAACGTCCGCGGGGTCGACGTCCGCCGTTGCGGTGGCACCTTCGGGGTGTACCCGGCGACGCTCGCCCGCCTGCTGCGCGACCGCCGCGGTATCGACGCGGTGGTGGACTGCCAGAACGGTATCCCGTTCTTCAGCCCGCTGGTGCTACCCGCCGCCACCCCCGTGATCCAGGTTCTGCACCACGTCCACCAGCGGCAGTTCCCGCTGTACTTCCCGGGGCCCATGGCCAGGATCGGGCAGCTGCTGGAAGCTCCGGGCAGCCGCTGGGTGTATGGGCGACGACCGGTGGCGGTGGTGTCGCCATCCACCCGGGACGAGGCCCTCGACGTCCTGAACCTGCCCGGCCCGCGGTTCGTCGTGCCGAACGGCGTCCAGCTTCCCCCACCAGAGCTACCGGACCGGCCGACGCAGCGCCCGACGATCGTCTGCGTCGGCCGACTCGTGCCCCACAAGCGCCTGCACCTGCTGTTCGACGCGCTGCCGGCACTGCGCACGTCCCATCCCGGACTGGTCGTCGATGTCGTCGGGGACGGACCTGACCGTGAACGGCTCACCCGGCATGCCGCCGGGCTCGGGCTCGGCGAGGACGTCCTGCGATGGCACGGCTATGTCGATGCGGCTGAGCGTGACCGGCTGCTGGCGACGGCCTGGCTGACGGTGAACCCGTCCCACGGGGAGGGCTGGGGGCTGTCCGTACTGGAGGCGAACGCCCATGGCGTGCCGGCGGTGGCCTTCGCGGTCCCGGGGCTGCGCGACGCAGTCCGTCACGGCCACACCGGTTGGCTCGTAGACGAGACCGGCGGGACCGGCGGGACCGGTGCGCTCGGGTCCACGGTCGACGCGGCTCTGAGCACCCTCGCGGACCCGGTCGCGGCGGCGCGCCTGCGCGAGCAGGCCCGAGCGTGGGCGGCGTGCTTCTCCTGGGACGCCACCGCCGAGCTGCTGGCCCGGGTGGTGACGGCGGAGATGGACCGGCTGAGCGCAAGCTCCCGGGGCGGGAAGGCACACGAGCCACGCCGCCCGGACGCCTTCGTCACCCGGGCGGAGTTCCCGCTGCCGCCCGGCCAGGAGCTACCGGCCCTGCGCCGTACCGACCTGGTGTACCGGGAAGCCGGCTCAGGACGCGCGGTCGCGGTGCTCTACGGCGCACGGCCCGCCGATGCACGTGCCGCACTCGTGCGGGCAGGTGTCGCCGGCCCGATCGAGGTGCGGGCCGCGGCCGGTGAGGATCTGCTGGTCGCAGCCGTCCGCTCCACGATGCCCGACGATGTGTTCCCCGCCACCAGGGCGACGGGCCGGGCTACGACGCCCGCGGCCCGTTGAACCCGCGGCCCCTCAGAGCGCAGCCTGGCGGGTCAGCTCGTCCAGTGCCGCCCGGAACAGCTGCGCGAAACAGCTCGCCGCCGTCGGATCGAACAGATCACGGTGATAGCAGAATGTCAGATGCAGTTCGTCGCCGTAACCGACCGCCGCGATCACAAGCCCCTGCGGCGGGCCGGCGAACGCCGCGAAGTGAAGCGATGTGATCATCTGGTCGGAAAACCTGTCAGAAAGCCGACCCAGGTTCGTCATGCTGGTCGTCGGCATCAGTACGGGCCGGGCGGCGGTCACGGCAAGGCGCAGTAACGCGTGGCGGACAGGTGCGGGCAGCCGGGCCACCCCGCCGACAGCGTCCCCGGTGCCCGGCGGCGGCCCGCCCGCCTTGCTCGCCGCTGTCTGCCCGCACACCACCGCGAGCAGGGTGGCAGGGTCGCGCCGGTCGGACGGCCCAGTGGTGATCAGCGCCTCGCCGGTGTGGTTACCGATGGCGGACTCCTCACCCCGCTGACGCAGGCTGATCGGCATCCGCACCCGCAGCTGTCGGGTGGCCTGCCCCGCCATGGTGTTCCAACGCTCCACCGCCATCTGAGCGGCCGCGAGCAAAAGATCGTTTATGGTGACCGTGGCCCCGCCCGCGACAGGACGACCGGGTTTCGGGACGGGCACCGCGTCGCAGTGCACACCGTAGCCGGGCCCCCACCGGTCAGCAGGCATGCCTCGGCGACCACCTCGACCGGGCATACCTCGACCGGTCGAGACCGCGACCCGACTGGGAGTGGTCTGCCACAGCGCTGACAGGTCGGGTAGGAGCCGGCGGGTCGGACGGCTGGCGTGGATCACGCCGGCCGGGTTCGTCTCCGTGTGGCCAGGCTCCGGCCGCCGCGGTCTCGTGGTCGCTCGCATCCGGCCATGCACCGTGGACGATTCGAGCTCCGTCGCACCGTCAGAGGCGCAGCGTTCCAGGATCGCCTGCAGCAGCATCGCCACGCTCAGCCCGTCCAGGGCGACATGATGCGCGGCGAGCGCCACGGCATCGCCCGCGGGCAACCGGATGTGCAGAACCCGCAGCGGAGGCGACGACGTCAGATCGAACGGTTGTGAGCACAGCGCCGCGAACGCCGCCCACAGGTCGGGTTCGTCGGCCCCCTCGGTGGAGGTGAGCAGGATATCATCCGCCACGTCCGGGAACCACCACCGCCGACCGAACAGACCGGTGCGCATCCGCGCACGGGCCATCGGATTGCCCGCAAGCACAGCCTGTACAGCACCTTGAAGCGCTGAGGCGTCGATAACCCTGCTGGTACGGGCGACCATTCCGACCGTGACCGGGGCAGGCCGACGATCGGATGCCATGATCATGTCTTCGAGTACGGAGAAGGGTCGCTGCTGGGAAGCCGGGGCCCGCTCGACCCCTCCGGGCTGTGCGGACGGAGCAGGATGCACGGCCGACTGCGGATGCACGGCCGGTTGCGGGAACAACGCCGGCGACCGAACCTCGCGGGAGTAAATGCCTGTACCTTCCTTCGACTTGCCCGGCGACTCCGTCCGAAAGGACGGTCCAACGGTGAAATATCGTCGTACAGGCAAGTTTCGGGTCCACTCACGCGCTTCATGGAAAATGGACTCACAACAGTGGCGCACACCTCAACCGCTCACCTGGGATCCACCGGTCGGGGCGCAGAGCGAACCGCCGTGGAGGCGAGCACGCACGCGAACGCGACTGCGCCGCACAGCTGAACCTGCCAGCCGAAGGCCCCCCGGCCGGACCCGGGGAGGCTGTCCGGGGTGAACGCCACCACCATCCCGGCGATGCTCACGCAGCCGGCGGCGATCCAGGAAAGTACCACCGGCGAACGCGCAGCGAGCACGGCGAACACCGGAACGACAAGTGCGACCGGACCAGCGACCAGCGCCACCACACACATACCGGACGTGACGGCAGCCCACCGCAACCGTACGGCCCCGCGACCCGAGCGGCCGCGCAGGCCCGAAACCCACCAGCCACGTACCCGTTGACCGCGGCCGCGCACCCGCCGCTGCGCCCACCGCTCACGCATCCGAAGACCACGCATCCGAAGACCCCGGGCACGTCCCCACCGGTATCGGTTCCACACGCCGGGCGGAACCACCGTGAGCGCCACCAGCCCCGCGACCATCGTGGCTCCGAGGGCGATGTTGCGACGGTAGGCCTGCCCCGGTCGATTCTCGATCATGATCGTGCCGGCCGCGCCAGCCGGGATGATCCATCCCTGCTGCCAGCCGTCCAACCGGATCACGCGCAGCGGCTTCCCGTTCAGGGACGCGGTCCAGGACGCGTTGGCGTTCTCCCGGACGGCGAGGAAACCGCGCTCCCCTGCCGCGATCTCGACCGTGCGCCGCTCCGGCGTCCATCCGGTGATCCGGGTCGCCCGGGGGGCCGCGGGCTCGGCCTGCGCCGCCGCATCCGTCAACGTGAGCGAGTCGACGGCGAACGGCGCGGAGCCCGGTTCGGTCATCAACAGGTGCGGGCCGGAACCGAGGGTAATCTGCCCGTTGTCGTCGCATACACTCATCGTGATCGGGCTCAGTGCCCTCGCATCCTCCTCGACACCGTCGAGCCGGGTAGCGTACCGCCGCCCGTCCACCCGCACGAACGGGCCGGACCCGCACGGTAGCGACAGCGTCCGCGCCGATGTCGATGTCGATGTCGTGTCCTGGTCATCCCCGGTGGCCGGGCTACTGACGGGCAGGCCACCGACGGTAAGGGCACCGGGAAGCCGGACGGCGGTTCCGCGGACGATGAGAACGACCGGTCGCGGCACGTCGAACCGCCGGTCGAGCTGCCGCTCCTCGTCGTCACCGAACGGCAGGGAGGGGTCGACCCTGTTACGCGCGAACATGTAGACAACCGGGCCCGAGCCGGCCGCGGCGAACAACGGTGTCAGGTCGGACGGAGTCTGGAGGTACCGCTGGAACGTGACGCCCGGAACCGTCAGTTCACGGATGCCCGCGCCCAGGAAGGGGTTGTCCTCACCGCTCAGGTGCTCGAAGCCGACCCGGAAGAACCGGGTGGGGCCGGGCGGTACGGTCAACCGCTGGGGGGATTCAACCGGTTCGACCGGTGTGACCACAGATCCGGTCTCAGTGGTCACACGCAGCGCATGGACGGCCGGCCGCAAACGGCTTTCCTCGAGAAGTCGCACCGTCAGCGACGGGACTTCGATCTCGTGTCCGACGTCGACCTGTAGCCACTGCCCGGTGGATCCCCGGTCGGTTCTGGCGTCCTGCCACGCGGTGTCGGGATCACCGTCCACGGCGTTGGCCGGTTGCAGGTCCGGCGCGGGCGCCAGCTCGAAACCGTACGACGACGCGGTGACTGCCATCCCACCGACATAGCCGGCGGTCGTCTGATGCCCGGCCACCGGCCGGTCGGTCCACTGCGCCGGCGGTCCGGTCGCACCCGCCGCACCTTCGGTCGGCCCGAGGACGTAGGAACGGTCGCCGTGGACGAGACCGAAACTGTTGTCACGGCGGGCGAAGGTGTCGGTCACCACCAAGGTCGTCCGTGGACCGATGACATCGGCCGCGGCGGGATCGTCCGGGCCGGCCAGGTCACCCGCCAGTACGACCGCCTGGTCGGGCAGCATCCCGGCGGCCGCCATCTGCACGGTTGCCTCGGCACCACCGGAGACGACCATGGCGGTGTCGGCCGGATACGCCTGCACCTGGCGGGCCCCGTCCGGCACCACCCACACTTCCAGGGCCGGCACCTGCTCCTTCGGATTACGCAACGCCGGGACGAGCCTGTCCTTGGCCGCGGAACGAGCGGCCACCATCGGGCCGAACGCCACCGTCCGTCGCAGACCGGAGCCACGCAACGCACGGTAGATCTGCTCCGTCGACGGCGGCACGTCCCAGTCCTTGTTCTGCAGGTCGTTGCGGATGAGCACCTGCCCGACCCCGGCCCGGGTCAGGGCGTCGGCGAGCCCCGGCGCCGAGCCGAGCGCGAGCTGTTGCTCGATCCCGTCCATCCATCGGGCCACGCCGACGCCCCCGAGCGGGACCAGGCTGCGGACCCCCCAGGGTGTCCGCGCGAGCCACTGCATCGGCTCGTCCAACGGCCGGCCCCAGTCGTACTCGCCGAACGCCGTCCCCGGCAGCAGCAGTGTCCGGCCACCGGCCGGATTGGCCTCGAGCCAGCCCGCGGCCTGCCGCCAGTAGTCCGGCACCTTGCCGAACGCGCCGGCCGGGGTCATCTTGCCCGCGAGCGCCGGCGTCATCCCCGCGATCACCGCGGCTGCCACCGCAAGGGCGACCGGAACCTGGCCGCGCACCGACCGGCCCCAGGGAGGTGGGCCTGGTACCCACCCGGTGCCGGTACCGGGGGCTACGCGTCGTCGCCGGGAGCCCGCGACGGCGAGGGTGTGAGCGACCCCGAGCGCCATCGGCAGTCGAACCACCGGTTGGAACTTGTAGACGTTGCGCAGGAAACCGAACGGGCTACCCAGCAGGTCACGGATGACCCCCGCGAGTGGGCTTCCCGGCTGCCCAGGGTAGGCGGCGCAGACCGCGAGGATCCCGATCCCGAACGTGACCACGAGGAAACGCCGGGCCGGCAGGTCGGTGCGGGCAAGCCCCCAGACTCCCAGCGCCGCGACAACGGCCGACCCGACCACCGCGGCCGGCGTCGCGACATACTGCTCTGCGGCAGGCAGCCACGGGCTGGGCAGGCGCAGATAGGCCATCCAGTCGCTGGCGCCCCGCAGCGCCTCGCTGACGGACGTCGTGGTGGTCGTGATGTCGGCGGTCTCGGTGAAGGGCAGGAAGTTCAGCCCGTACCGGCTCTGGATGAGCAGCGCCAGAATCCACCACGCGGTCGCGAACACCACCGACACGACCCACCAGCCCCGCAGCGCCCAGGTTCGCCGGCCGGCCCCCGCGAACACCAGCAGCACCGCCGGGCACAGCAGGACGTCCAGGGTGACGCTGGCGTTGACGCCGCCGGTCGTGAAGACCGCAAGACCGGACAGGGCCGCGGCCCGCCGCGGCGCCAGCAGCCCGGACGTGCCACCAGCGCGCGGGGCCGTCGCCAGCACGAGCGGAAGGACGATCCAGGGCAGCATCGCGCTCGCGGTCAACGCGATGGAGTTGGAACCGATCTTTCCCAGCACGAACGGGGATGTGGAGTAGACGAGACCGGCAACCACCCGTCCCGGCCGACTACCGACATGCAGCGCGTCCGCGAGCCGGATCACCCCCCAGGACGCCACACCGAGTAGCAGGGCCATCCACAGCCGCTGGATTACCCAGGGTGGCAGGCCTAGGGCGTTCCCGGTGAGGAAGAACGATCCCATCGGGAACAGGTATCCGATGCGCTGGTTGGGAAGCAGCCCGAAGTCCGAGTCCGAACTCCACAGATGGGTACCCCCGGCGAGAAAACGCGTCGGGTTCAGCGCCACGTCGATCTTGGTGTCCGCGGCGAGCCGGCCGGGTGCCTGCAACAGGCACAGCAGGACGAAGCCGGAAGCCAACACGACAATGGGCCACCAGGGCGTCCGGTCGGGACGACCTTGAACCCCCACGGGCCCATCATCGGGGTCGCCGCGCCGCGGCCACTGATCCACCGACCCGAGGCTGTCCTGCTCCTGCAGCGAAACCGGTCCACCAACGTTCATACGACCTCACGCGGAGCCGACTGCAGGCCGGTGTCCCGTCCACCTCCGATCCTGCCCGCCGCCCCCGCGGGGATGTCCGAGCCACCGCCTACCGCCAGCACGCCCGCACCCATACTGATCACCTTGGCGACCGGGGCCGGCTGCAGGACCAGGGCTGGCTGTGCCTCGACGGTCCGCAGGTGCAGTGGCGCGGACGCGACCCGCCGCCGGTAACGCCGGGCCCGCAACACGTCGACCAGCATCGCCGGAGTGTGCCGGGTGACCCGGAACGTCCCGCCGGCCACTTCCGACCAGTGGACCGGCACCTCCGCGATCCGGTAGCCCATGGACCGCGCTATCGAGAGGACCTCCACGTCGAAGCCGAAGCCGGTGGACCGCGACAGGCTGAACAGCATTTTCGCCTCGGCGTGTCGGAACGCCTTGAACCCGCACTGGGTGTCGGCGACATCGAGCGCCGCCAACGTCCGGGTGACCTGGTTGAACGCCCAGCTTCCCATCCGCCGGCCGTTTGTACGGACCGCGTTGTCGCCGATCCGGCGCGACCCCAGCGCCACTTCGGCGTTCTGGAGAGCGGCCAGCAGCAACGGAAGATCGTTGACGTCCGAAGCCATGTCTGCGTCCATGAAGACGATCGACGCGCCACGGGCCATCGCGACCCCGGCCCTCACTGCCGTGCCCTTGCCGGAGTTCCAGGGCAGTCGCACGACCCGCGCTCTGGGCAGTACGTTCAGCAACCGCTCGGCGACCTCGGCCGTGCGGTCGGTACTGCCGTCGTCAACAACGATCACCTCTGCACCGGCAAGCTTGCCCACCACGGCCACCAGACGGGGCAGTGACTCGGGGAGCCGGCGCGCCTCGTTGAAAGCGGGGATGACGATACTGACGGGAACGTGGTCCAAGAGTCACTCCCAAGCTGCGTCGGCAACGATGAAGGCAGTTGCGGTCATCTGCCGATCTCGAAGCATTTCGTGACGTCCTATTTGGTTCGGCCGAGGTCTCGATGCGACATCGCCGAGCCGTAAAGATCCGAGATTTCATGTCAGTGTGCACTCGACAAAAACCAGTCGATCATGAAATCATTCGACTGGTGACCGCTTGCCTGCGGCTTCCTGCCATGCATGGCAGCGGCCAGGATCCATACATGCGCCCACCCTCCATCGATAGTCGGCACACCGGTTCACGGCCAGCCGAACCCGATCATCCACCGGCGGTGGTCTGAATTCCGCCGGACCCCCAACGAACACCGCTCCCACGACCTCACTCTCGGTAGTCATCGTGAGCACGGTTCCCGAGACAACGACCCGCGAAGCACGACTCCCCACTGATCGGCACCGCTTGATACACGCGTACCCACGACATCCTCTCGCAGGCACGATGTCCCCCTTCGCCCGCCACCGGGACATCACCCCGACGCACATCCGACAGTCGGTGTTTGGTCACACGGCCCTGCCCTGCGGACCGGACGGACAGCCCCGCCGTCCGGTCCGCAACGGCTTCCATACGCAGCTCATATGTATGGAGGCGGCTCCAGCTGCCGCCGGGTTCGGCAGGTGCCCGGCCCTGACGGGACAGCCCCGCGTGTCGCGGACGACACGTCCGGCCGCAGACACCGCCAGATTCGATCATGCCGTGTCGCCGCCGGCATCCGAGCCGGCCGAACCTCACCCCCAACGGTCGAGGAATCCATCCCGGCCCACCCGGCCGGCGCCCGTCCCGACCGGGTGCCGGCCATGATCTCCGTTCGCCGGTGGCGGACCGTTCCATCTACCGAGCACGGGTGCCTCCAACAACGATCGGCTGAAAGACAACCGGACCAGGTTGGTGTCCGGGGTTTTTCGCCCAGCTGGAACGGCTCCTGAAACACTTACGCCCGCCCTTTGCGAACCAGATTCCTCACAGCGGGTCCACCTCGTCGTTCCGCACTGAAACATACCCCGTCCGGGAATGGCGGAACCCTGGGTCTTTCTTCGACGGTCGGGTCGGTGTGGTTCTGCCGGTAACGTCCCACCGGTTACGCCAGTGCATTTCAACCAGGGACGTCCGGACGCGGAAGTCAGCCCGAATCCCGCGCTACGCCCGAAGCTCACCCATAAACGTTCGCCGGTCTTCGGGACCGCCCGTTCCGCCGCACGAGAACACACGGACGGCATCCAGGCGGACCCCGGAACGGAGCATCACCACGAGTAACCATGACACGATGGTGCGGCACCCTGGACCGGTGAATGTCCGCTGGGTGTCCGCGCCGGGCGGGCATTCGACGGTCAGTCAGCCAAAGGTTACACGATCATGAAACTTCTCGCGCGGCCGAAAGCACCGAGGAACCCTAGGAGATCAATCCATGACCCAAAGTCACCGGGACGCCGATAAACCAGAACCCGACGATGCGCGGTCGATCACGCCGGCCGAGCCGGACCCGGGGCAGAACGCGCCAACGGGTCCGGCCGGCGGCCAGCACGACAGGTCGGGGCGTCGGCGGGAGACAGGCGATCCCGGCCTGCGTGCCCTGGTGGGCGAGGGCCGGTCCCGGCTGCCTCCGGGGACGGCGATGCGGGCCCGCGACGTCGCCCGTCCGAGCATCGACGACCTGGCCGAGGCAGAACGAAACGTCGTCCTTCGCAGACGGCCGTGGACGGACTCCGCCCCTACCACCGCAGTCCCCATCACCACCCGCAGGCAGCACGGCCGTTAGGGCGTGCTGCCTATCCTGGGTCCGTCCGGCTCGGGCTGCCCGGGAATCATGAGATCACGGCGTGAGCGGCGCCGACGGCGCCGGGACCGTGCCGGAACGCTCATACGCCGCGAGCATGCTGATCCGCCGGACGTGGCGTTGTTCAGCGCTGAACGGCGTCCCGAGGAACACCTCGACGAGGCCGACCGCCTCCGAGACCGTGTGCATACGGGCACCGACGCTGATCACGTTCGCGTCGTTGTGCAGCCGGCCGAGGCGGGCGGTTTCGACGTTCCAGGCCAGAGCCGCGCGCACGCCGGCGACCTTGTTCGCCGCGATGGCCTCGCCGTTGCCGGATCCGCCGATGACCACGCCGAGGCTGCCCGGCTCGCCCGCCACCGCGGCAGCGGCCGCGATCACGTACGGAGGGTAGTCATCATCCGGATCGTAGGCGGCGGGGCCGTGGTCAACCGGCGAGTGGCCCAGTTGGGTCAGCCGAGTGATCAGCGAGGCCTTCAGTTGGAAGCCGGCGTGGTCTGAGCCGAGGTGGACGCGCATGGGACGAAATGATGCCTGTCCCCGGCGGCTCTCACCGTCACCCAGACCGATGACCTAGGAAAATCGTACCCAATGGGGGATACCAAGGCGCGTTTTCCCGAATTGTCCCCACCGGATGGCCCTTGACCGGAAGGCTCCGACCTGGACGTCCCTCAGTCGAACACGGGTCCGCGGTCCCGGGTGCGCTTGAGTTCGTAGAAGCCAGGGGTGCCCGCGACGAGCAGCACACCGTCCCAGAGCCTGCCCGCGGCCTCGCCCTTCGGCGCCGGGGTGACAACCGGGCCGAAGAACGCGGTGTCCCCTACCGCGATCACCGGCGTGCCGACGTCCATGCCCACCCGGTCCATCCCGTCGTGGTGGCTCGCCCGCAGCGCCTCGTCGAGTTCGCCCGCTGTCGCCGCATCGGCAAGATCCGCGGGCAGTCCGACCTCGGCCAGCGCAGACCCGAAGGTCTCGGCGTTCCACTCGGCCTTCTCCAGATGACGACGTCTACCCAACGCCGTGTACAGCGGGAGCAGCACCTCGTCGCCGTGCTGCTGCGCGGCGGCGATGCAGATCCGTACCGGGCCCCACGCGCGCTTGATGGTCTGAGCATACTGGGGAGAAAGATCCCGGCCCTCGTTGAGGACCGCAAGGCTCATCACATGCCAGCGGAACCGCACCGGACGAACCTGCTCGACGTTCAGCGCCCAACGCGAGGCCAGCCATGCCCACGGGCAGCTCGGATCGAACCAGAATCCGGCCTGCGTGATCGGGGCGGGTGGCCCCGGGTCCACGGCGGGCGACTGCGATGGCTGCGAGACGACGGTTGGCGTGGTCACAAATCACTCCTGGTCACCAAGTGGCGAAGTATGTGTCCAGGTCAACCATCGGGAGCGGGTGACTCCTTCCCGGATCGGGCAAGATAGCCCGCCACCCGGTTGACCACGGCCACGAACGGGACGGCAGCGATCGCGCCGGGGATGCCGGCGAGCACACCGCCCGCGGCGAGCGAGATGACTATCGCGAGGGGATGCAGGCGCACGGCCCGCCGCATCACCAGCGGCTGCAGCAGATGGCCCTCGATCTGCTGCACGGCGAGCACCACGCCGAGGATGACCAGGGCGGGCACCAGACCGTTGGAGACGAGCGTCACCAGGACCGCGGCCACGCCGGCCACGGTCGCTCCGACGATCGGGATGAACCCACCCAGGAAGGTCAGCAGGGCCAGCGGCGCGACAAGCGGCACTCCGACAGCCACCAGTCCGACGGTGATGCTGACCGCGTCCACCAACGCGACGATCACCGTACCTCGGATGTAGCCGGTGAGCGTCGACCACGCCTCCCGACCGGCGCCACGCACCTGGTCCTCACCCCCGGCCGGGAACCGGGTCACGATCCAGTCCCAGATGCGGTCACCGTCGTGGACGAAGAAGAACGTCGCGAACAGGGTGAACAGGATGCTGGTGACCACCTCGGCGGCGACCGTCGCACCGGAGAGCAGGCTGGAAACCAGCCTCCCCCGGTTGCTCGCCAGGCTGTTGGTGATGCCGTTCGCCAGGTCGTCGAGCTGTTTCTGCGACAGGTGCAGCGGCCCGTCCTGCAGGTAGTCACGTACCTGCACCACGCCCTTGCTGACCTGGTCGGACAGGGTGGGTAGCTCGTTGGCCGCGTTGAACCCGACGCCCACCCCGGCACCCGCTATTATGATCACGAATCCGAACACGGCGACGAAGGACGACGCCAGCCTCGGCACTCCGTGGTGGCGCAGGCCCGTGGCGATCGGACGGATCAGCGCACTGATGAGCAGACCGGCGATCACCGGGATCACGACGATGCGGACCCGCCCGACCGCCATCAGGGTGGCGTAGATCGCGACGGCGACGACGAGCAGGCGCCACGACCACCCGGCAGCTACCCGCAGCGCGGCGGGGACGTGTGCCTCGCGCGGGTCGGCCGGGTCGGCCAACTCCCGGGGCTGGGACACAGCGGCCCGGCCATCCGAGGTCGAAGCGGTGCGACCGTCGACAGGACCGGCAGCGCCGGCAGCGCCGTCCGGTGCGCTGCGGTCCGGATGGGCACGCCGTCCAAGGCCGGCAACACGCCTCACCGGCGTTCCCCCTTCAGCGTCGCTGCGGCTGTTGCACTCGAACCGGTTGTTCCACCCGTCCCATTCCAATACCGCATCAAACCCGACGACAGGTGCGCCGCGTCGCAGTATCGCCGCGCCGGGGCACGCCCGGGTGGAGCCGGAACGGTCAACACCGCAGGCGTGGGACACTGGGGACCCTCCGTCGCGCCAGTCGAATCGCCCGGCCGGGACGTCCGACACCCTGACCCGGGCCGGGCACCACCCGTCCGACCGTCCCGAAAGGACCTGTGTGTCCGCCAACAACCTCACCCGCGATGAGGCGCGTGAGCGCGCCCGGCTGCTGAACGTCTCCTCCTACGAGGCGAATCTCGACCTGACAGTCGGCGACACGACATTCAACTCACGGACGGTCGTACGTTTCACCTGTGCCGAGCCGGGCGCTGCCACCTTCATCGAAATGATCGCCCCCACGGTCCGCACGGTGACACTGAACGGGCGGGCCCTGGACCCGGCCGAGGTGTACGACGGTAACCGGATCACCCTGACGGATCTGCGGGAGGTCAACGAGCTGGAGGTGGTGGCCGACTGCGCGTACTCGAAGACGGGCGAGGGCCTGCACCGGTTCGTCGACCCGGTCGACGGCGCCGTCTACCTGTACACACAGTTCGAGACCTACGACGCCCACCGGATGTACGCCTGCTTCGACCAGCCCGACCTGAAGGCGGTCTTCGGACTGTCGGTGGTCGCGCCCGCGGAGTGGACCTGCATCTCGGGCGGTCGGCGTCTGGAGACCACCGACGCTGGAGCCGGGAAGACCTTCTGGCTGTTCCAGCCGACGCCGGTGATGTCGACCTACATCACGGCACTGGTCGCCGGCCCTTACCACGAGGTCCGCGACCATCATGACGGGATCGACCTCGGCCTGTACTGCCGGCGGTCGTTGGCCGAGTTCCTCGACCCGGACGAGATCTTCGCCATCACCAGGGCCGGGTTCGACTTCTACCACCGGGTGTTCGACTACCGGTACCCGTTCGGCAAGTACGACCAGCTCTTCGTCCCCGAGTTCAACGCGGGCGCGATGGAGAACGCCGGCTGCGTGACCTTCCTGGAGGACTACGTCTTTCGCGCGAAGGTGACCGAGGCGCGGCGGGAACGGCGGGCCGAGACGATCCTGCACGAGATGGCGCACATGTGGTTCGGCGACCTCGTGACGATGCGCTGGTGGGACGACCTGTGGCTCAACGAGTCGTTCGCGACGTTCATGTCGGTGCTGGCGCAGGTCTCCGCGACCCGGTTCACCAACGGCTGGACAACCTTCGCGAACGCGGAGAAGGGCTGGGCGTACCGGCAGGACCAGCTGTCCTCCACCCACCCGATCGTCGCCGACGCGGGTGACATGGAGGCTGTGCGCACCAACTTCGACGGCATCACCTACGCCAAGGGCGCGTCCGTCCTCAAGCAGCTCGTCGCCTGGGTGGGCCAGGAGGAGTTCCTGGCGGGGCTACGCTCCTACTTCCGTCGCTACGAGTACGCCAACACCTCGCTGCGGGACCTGCTCGACGAGTTGGAGAACGCCAGCGGGCGGGACCTGAGCGTGTGGTCCGCGGACTGGCTGGAGACCACCGGGGCCAACACCCTGCGTCCCCGGTTCGAAACCGACTCGTCCGGTCTGTTCACCGCCTTCGACGTGGTGCAGGAGCCGGCGTCCTCACCACCGACTGCGAGCACGACGCTGCGGCCGCACCGGGTCGCGATCGGTCTGTACGACCGTGTCTCCGACGGGTCGCTGATGCGCCGCGAACGCATCGAGCTCGACGTGGTCGGCGAACTGACCGAGGTGCCCAAGCTTGTCGGCGCCCGCCGACCCGACCTGATCCTGGTCAACGACAACGATCTCACCTACGCCAAGATCCGCCTGGACGACCGGTCCCTGACGACGCTGATCGACTCGATCGGGACGATCCGCGAGTCGCTCCCCCGGACTCTGTGCTGGGCTGCGGCCTGGGACATGACCCGCGACGCCGAACTCGCCGCCCGCGACTACGTCAAGCTGGTGCTGTCCGGGGTGGACGCCGAGGACGACATCGGTGTCGTGCAGTCGCTGCTGGCAAAGGCGCAGCTCACCATCGACACGTACGGGGATCCGGCGAACCGGTCGGGCCTGCTTCGGGAACTGTCCGCGCGGGCCGAGGATCTGCTGCGCGCGGCCGCGCCCGGCAGCGACCTGCAGCTGGTCCACGCGACCGCGTTCGCCCACGCCGAAGACCCCGACCAGGTCGAACGGATCCGTGCGATCTTCGAGGGAGCCGACGTCATCGACGGGCTCGTGCTGGACACCGAGCTGCGGTGGACGCTGCTGATCCAGCTGGTCGCGCGGGGTGTCTACGGCATGGACGAGATCGAGGCCGAACTCGCCCGGGACCGGACCGCGACCGGCGAGAAGCGGGCGGCCACCGCCCGGTCGGCCCGCCCGACCCCCGAGGCGAAGGCTGCCGCCTGGGCGGCGGTGATGGACTCGGACACGCTGTCGAACCATCTGCTCGTGGCGACCATGGGCGGCTTCTGGATAGCCGACCAGGATGACCTCACCCGGCCGTACGTGGACCGGTTCTTCGCCGAGATCGCCGACATCTGGCGGACCCGGACCTTCGACACCGCTCAGACGATCACGCAGATGCTCTTCCCGTATGCGATCATCGAGCCGGCCACGGTGGCGGCGGTGGACGCCTACCTCGCCGGACAGGACCCCGGGCCTGCGCTACGGCGGGCCCTGGTCGAGGGCCGCGACGGTCTCGTCCGCGCCCTGCGCGCCCGCGCCAAGGACGCCGAGGACGCCGAGGACGCCGAGGCGGGCACTGCCGGCTCCTGACCCGCCGACACCGGCCCAGCGGAAAAGTGGAGGCCCCGACCCTCCAGATGATGGGTACGGGGCCTCCCCCGCCGTCCACGCACATGATTTATGCTCAGCTTATGAGCTTCAAGCGGATCACTATCAGTGTTCCCGAAGAGATCGCGACGAAGGCGCAGCGGGCCGCCGACGCCGGTCAGGTGGAGTCGGTGTCGGCCTACTTCGCCGGGCTGGCTGCCGCCGAGCCCGACTGGGCGCAGGCTCAGGCGATTCTGGATCAGATGATCACAGAGGCCGGTGGGCTGGACGACGCCGCGCACGACTGGGCCCGGTCGACGCTGGATGCCGACGACATCGGTGTGGCCGGGGCCGCGTGAGAACGGTCGTTCTCGACGCGGGCGCGCTCATCGCACTGGAGCGTCGTGACACCCGGATGCTCGCACTGGCCGCGGATCTGGTCGCCATGAAGGTAGCGGCACACCTACCGACAGGAGTCCTCGCTCAGGTCTGGCGTGGGTCGCCGCGTCAGCATGCCGTCATGAAGCTGGTGCGGACGGGCGCGCTGCGTGTCGAGCCACTGTCAGAGGAGATCGCTGTCCGTATCGGATTGCTGCTCGCGGCATCAGGAACGAGCGATGTTGTCGATGCTCACGTCGCGTTGCTGGGACGGAAACTCCACGCCACCGTGGTCACCTCCGATCCGCACGACCTGCACACATTGGACCCTGCGCTCGACCTTGCCGTGATCTGACGGCATCGTGATCTGACGGCCCCGCCTGTCGGCCGGGATCGTCGCGCGAAGGAGTCGTTGCTCCCGAGACAGGGGCGTGCGACGTGACGCCTGTTCGAGGCGTGGGATGCGAGTACCCGCCCATGGTGGCCGCCGCGAAGGGACCTGCGCGCTACGTTCCATGGTCAACCGCGGAGAGTGATGACATCCCAACGGATCTTCAGACTCGTCCGAGCCCCGGTGAGCACCCCACCGCTGCCTGCGGGTCAGACGTCGAGGCCGAACTCGCGGGCGATCCCGGTCAGCCCGCCCAGCCTGGGCTGTCAGGTCATAGCGGGCGATCTCGTCGCCGGAGGTCGCATCTACGACGCGGAGGTAGGCGTTGCGCACGTCGCCGAAGCTTTGCCGCCGATACACCGCATCGTAGATGGTCACCTCGACGTGGGTTTCGTCCACGAGCCGGCGGATCTCATCAACGCAACTGTGAGTCCCATGGACACCGGACGCCTCGCCCTGGAAGGAGGACGGAAGGTGGACGCCGCAAAATTCACGGCATCGGGTTGGAACGGATTACACTTCATGGCAAGCTCACAGTCTCGCGCGACGACGCCGGGGTAACAGTCCGTTACAGGAGGCCGGGTGAGCAGGCAGTTCGACCTCGTCGTTGTCGGTGGAGGGATCATCGGTTGCGCAGTCGCCTACCAGGCTCGCTCCCTATTCGAACGGATTGCGATTGTAGATCAAGCCCGTTCGCTCGGCGCGATGGCCTCGTCCGCGGCTATAGGAGGGATTACGCCGCAGAGTGACGATATCTGCGGAACAAGCCTCAGTCTTCTTGCAGATCAGAGTCGCGCGCTTTATCCGGCCTGGTTGCGGGAAATCGAGAACGAAGCCGCCGTGTCAATACCTTTACATACCGCAGGTCTGCTCCAGGTGGCGCTGTCGGGCGCCGAACTCGACCGGCTCGGCTGCGTGCTGGTTCCGGAATGGATCTCACATGGCTTCGAGGTCGTACCGTGCTCCCCGGACGATCTCCAGGATATGGAGCCGCTGCTCACTCGGCGGGCGAAGGGTGCCTTCCTGCTGCCGCGGGAGGCGTCCTTGGAGCCCACTCGCCTGCTTTCCGCGCTCGATTCCGTGCTGCGACGAGATGCTCGTGTCACCGTCCTCACCGGGGCGACGGTGGAGGAGATGAGAAGCACACAGAACAACATAATGATCAGCATAAAGAACGGAAAAACGCTCAGCTGTCATCATGCCGTGCTCGCGGCAGGGCTGGGTAGCGGCCGGTTACTGCCGGCCCGCAACGTCGATCCGATGTTTCCCGTCAAAGGACAGGCAATGGAGTTCCAGGTACCTGGGGCGGTGGGTTACCCCCTTCGTTTCCAGTTGTACGCCAAGGTCGCGGCGAAGGAGGGAACCAAGTCGTCCTACCTTGTCCCGCGCGGGGACGGACGGGTGGCCGCGGGTGTGACGTACGAGTACGGAACATCGGACAGCATTCCCTCCAGGGCGGGCTACGAGTCGGTGCTCACGGGAGTCACCGCGCTTGTCCCGGCCGCTCGTTCCTGGCCGATACAGCGCCATTGGTCCGGCGTCCGACCAGCCACCCTGGACGAGCGTCCGATCATCGGCCCCGTGACGGAGGATGCACGAGTGATCGCAGCCACAGGCCACTTCGGCCTCGGGGTGACGCTCGCTCCCGCCACCGCCGAGCTGGTCTGCTCGCTCCTCGGAGGGCGTGGCCTCACCGTCGAGCAGCAGGACACTCTTGATCTGTGCAAGCCGGCGAGGTTCATCCGCGACCATCTGGCGCAGGTGGTTCAATATCTACCGTCCCATGTGCAATGACGGTCATCCCGGTTATGTCCCCATGTGTCCGACTCGCTAGGTTCAAGGTGTGAAGTCCAGTGGGCAGCAGAGGTAGCGGAGGTCGGCGCTTGCGGCCACTGGCCGAGCCGACTCCTGGGCGACTCCCGGGCGGCCGCGCGACGATCCGGGCAGCACGGTCAGCGCGGGCGTCTCGGGTCGACCATGATCGCCCATCGTGATCGAAAACGTCGATGGTGCTGCTACTCGGCTGATTCACCAAGCCCCTGGACCCCGCCTGCGGTCCAATCCACCCGCATGGTCACCATTCGCGTTTACACTCGGCTCGGGGGCGTGCGGGCCGCGCCGAAGGGAATGGTCGTCATGACAAAGGTCGGCGGTGTTTCTGGTACATTGCGGGTGCACCTGTACCGTTACGGAACTGTGCAGTCCATCCGCAGCAGCCTGAGTATAATGCCTCAAACTCCTTCTGGATGGCTACGGTGAGGATCCAGCCAAGGCAACATATTCTTGACATCTGGCGCGCGGTGTTGGCGACCTCCTACCAGGACGGAACCTGGGTCTGGGGCGGGAGGGACGAGTCCAACTCAATCAGCGATGCCGAGCAGCTTCTGTGCATCCTCTATCCGGCGACCACGATCGAAAACCTGGCGCTCGACCGCCCGGATACCATCGCTGACGACGTGCGAACCGCCTTGAAGCCGTTGGGCGACAGTAACCGCATACCTCGGGTCATCATCGACGTACTTGGTGACTACATCGACAGGTACTCGGACGAGAACGGGGAGCCCGTCTTCACCGGCGGCTGCTACCTCCGGCGGGAGGCGA